>DPWB01000363.1:825-8627 GCA_003527885.1 Candidatus Competibacteraceae bacterium | reverse complement strand
ACGGCGTCCCCGATGGAATGCAAGGTGACCTGGGCGAGTTCCTCTTTCTCGAACACCGAACGGATCGCCTGATGCAGCCGCTCCCAACTCCACAGCGGATAACTCAGACTCTGGACCAGCAGCGCGGCCGCCGGTGGAAACCAGAGCTGGGCGCCGTGCAGCAAGCCAAAACTGACCAGGAGCGTCAGCACCAACGCCAAGCCAGACAACAGCAACGTCCAGCGCGGCGGAAAAAGCGCGTACAGCACCAACGGGAACAAGACAAAAAGCTCGGTCAACAGCAGCGACCACACCGAACCCAACGGCCGGATGGTCAAACCCCGCTGGAGGGCGTCGAGCACGTTGGCGTTGAACTCCACGCCGGACATCGGCCGCGCCAAGCCGGAAACCGGCGTGGGCAAGGCATCGTCCATGCCGCTGGCCGTCGAACCGACCAGTACGTATTTGTCGCGGAACGCCGCCGGATTGACGGCATCGCGCAACACCTCGCTGTAAGAATAATGGCGGAAGTGCCCCGGCGGGCCGGCGAACGGAACCAGTACCCGGTAGTCGCGCCGCCAGACGTAAGGCGAAGAGGGACCGGCTGCCTCGTCCAACCGTTGGCCGGGCAGCGCCCGTTCGCTGGCAGCGCCGGCCGACTCCAACATGGCCAGCGCCAAGGTGGGCCAATAGGGCGAGCCAAGGCCGGCTTTCAGATAGGTGCCGCGCGCGATGCTATCGGGGTCCAACCGCACATTGACATGCCCGATACCGGCCACCGCTTTTGCCAGGATCGGCAGCGGCAGGGTTTCCACCAACTGGCCACCCGCGCGGTTTTGTTCGCTGAGCACCGGCAAGACTACCCGGCCGCTGTCCGCCAGCGCGGCGGCCAGCTCCACATCCGCCTCCGGGTCGGTGGCGTCGGGTTCGGCAAACACGATATCCAGGGCGATGGCCTTGGCGCCGGTCGCGCTGAGCTTGCGGATCAGGGCGGCGTGAATGCGGCGCGACCAGGGCCAGCGACCCAGCTCCCGCAAGCTTTGCTCGTCGATGGCGACGATGGCGATATCGTCGGGCGGCTCTCGCGACCAAGCCGCCAAGTTCCAGTCGTAGATCAGAAAATCCCAACGGTACAACCAGTCCGACCGGACCAGCAGCAAGGCGAAAACGGGCAACACGACCAACAAACCGATCTTTCCCAACCAGCTGGCGCGGGATCGACCGGTCGCTGTCATAGAGCCAAGACCAGCGTCAAAAAGACCACCAAACCGACCGGCCAATAGCTGGCGGGCGGAACGTCGATCCGCTGCACCGGGCCATACGGCCCCGCCGAACCATCCGGCTCGATGGACCGAATCCGCAAATAATGAAACCCGGAGTCCGGGCGCCGGATGCTCAGTTGCGGTTCCGACACCTCGGCGGAGGCGACGATCTCCTCGAAGTCGGCATCCTTGGCGATTTGGAACTGATAGCGCTGGCCGGGTAGCCCGGCGCTCCAACGGAAGGTCATGCTATCCGCGGTGACTTCGGGCGGCTGTAATTTCGGGGTCGGCTGCAACTTGAAAGACTGGGGATCGCTGAAGGGCCCGTCCCTGCCGGACGAATCCCGCACCGCGACCCGCCAGTAGTAAACGCGCGGCTCCAACGGACGCTCCGGCGTCAACGTGGCTCGGGTCTGCCCGGCAAGATCGAGCAACGGCGCGGCAAAACCCTCATCCTCGGCCAATTGAAAATGATAGCTCGCCGCATTTTCCGGTTCCGACCATTTAAAAACCAGTGATTTTTCGAGGACGGCTCCCTGATGGGCCGGCTCGATCAAAAACGGCGGCACCGGGCGGGCGTGCAGGCGAAAGCGATGGTGGGCGTCGCGGCCTTCCAGGCCCTTGGCGTCGATGCCGCGAACCCGCAGCAGGTAATCCCCGTCGGGCAGATCCGGCCCGCGAACCGCCGGCGATGGCGAAACGCCGTCGAACAACAGGGTTTCGAAGCGGTCATCGGGGGCGATTTGGGCGCGATAGGCCACCGCGCCCTTCACGGCCGGCAACGCGAGTTGGATGGGAACGCGGGTGACGACTGGCGGCAACGCGGCGGCATTCGGCGGCGCCAGCAACGGCACGGGCAACGACAGCGGTTTGTCCGCCGTCGCCAGAGAGCCGAGGCCCTTGGCGACGGCCTGGGTCTTCCCGCCCCCTCGAAAGCTCACGCTCCCTTCCAAAACCTCCGTCCGCGCGGTAGCGGTGCCGGTTTCCATGCCGAGACGGTAGCGGGTACCCCGCACGGCCGAGGTGGCGACAGGCGTCGAGACCTCATACCGGGCGCCGGCCCCCGAGCGCGGGACAACCTGGTTGTCCACCCGTCCGCGCACTAACTGCAAGAGGGTATCCATCACGTTGGTGCGGCCATAAGCGTTTAAGCTCTTCAGATTCAGCTGGCTGTTGGCCTGCACCAACAGGCGCGAACCATCGCCGAACTCCAGGGTGGCGTTACCGTCCTCCCCGGTCAGGACCGTATCCCCGCTTTCCAGAAGCTGGCCGGTCTTGAGCGCCACGGTTTGGCTGGTGGCGGCGATCACGGCCTGGATCTCACCGTGCGCGCTCAGCACCTGCGCTGTCGCCGGCAACCGTTTGAGCCACGCGATGGGAATACGCAGTTTCATCCCTGGCGGCAGATTTTCCGGATCTGAAACCTGATTCAGCACTTGCAACCTCGGCCAATAATCCATCCTGGTCAGATGTTCGGCGGTTATATTCCACAGATTGTCACCCGGCCGCACGGTATAGAGCCATTCCTGGGCGCGCACGGTTTGCACCCCCAGCAACGCCAGCGCTATAACACAGGCAACGGCGCACGCCTTGATCGCCCCCATGGGACCAAACCGTCTTTTTGCAATTTGCATACCGTTCTCGGCTCCTCAGTTTGGTAACGAGCGAATTATCGATGGGAAATGCTGGATAGGGGAATCACGAAACCAATGACTGTCCTTTTGGCGGACAAGCTACGAGCAAGGCGCCGCGGCGCAATTTGCGAAGGGGCGCTAGCCGCCGAATGGCGTTGAACAGGGACAAACCGATCACAACCAATTCAGCTTCAATTAATTCTCAGCTTGTACCTTGGCCATAGTCACCCTATCCGGAGCCCTCGGATGAAAACGCTGAGCGTTCGAATCAGCTACGCTCAACCGGAGAACCTGTGAGTTCCGGGGGCGTGGGGCGGACATGATACCAGAATCACTTCAATAGGATACCGCCAATGATTTCAAACTACCGAGTTCTATTGACTCTCCTTTCTGGCCTTGCGCTCGCCATCCCGCTGACGGGCTGGACCGCACCGCCGCCCGGCCGCTTGCTGGCCTCGCAATGCGCGCAATGTCACGGCACCAACGGTCAGGCCGTGGGCGACATCGACAGTCTGCGCGGAGAAAGCGCCCAGGAAATCTATGAAGAAGTGTTGGAGATGAAATACAGCACGAACACCAACGACATCATGCACCGCCAGGCGAAGGGATACACCGACGCGCAGATACGGCTGATCGCCGACTACTATGCGGGATTGGGCAACGGCGGCAGCGGATCGGGTGGAGACGGCGACGATGGCGATCACCACGAGCACGATGGCGATCACCACGAGCACGATGATGATTAAGCGGCGCCTTAACGCTCGTCCCTCGCCTTCCCATCGAACTCTGTAGAGGATAAACGCCATGAATAAAATCTCGCGACGCCATTTTCTGAAACTGGCGGGTGCCGCAACGGCGCTGGCCGCCACCCCGCCTCTCCTGAAAGCCCAAAGCGTATCCGGCCGGGTGGTCGTGGTCGGCGGCGGTTTCGCCGGCGCGACCTTGGCCAAATACCTGAAGCTGTGGGGCGGCGCGGGAGTCGCCGTCACCTTGGTGGACGCCAACCCCGCCCACGTTTCTTGCATCCTCAGCAACTTGGTGTTGACCAATTCGCTGAACCTGAGCCAAATCACCTTCAATTACGCGGCGCTCCAACAGCTCGGCGTCAATTTCGTCCAAGGCCGGGCGACGGGCCTCGAAAAGCCGGCCGGCAGCACTTGGCGGGTACAGATCGCCGGGCGGACTCCGCTGGATTGCGAGCATGTGGTGCTGGCTCCCGGCATCGAGTTCCAACCCGTCGCCGGCTGGGATCCGAACAAAGTCCCTCACGCCTGGCAAGCGGGCGCGCAAACCACGCTGCTCAAGCAACAGATCCAAACCATGCCGGCGGGCGGACTGTTCATCATGACCATCCCGCCCAAACCGTATCGCTGCCCGCCCGGACCTTACGAGCGCGCCTGCGTGGTCGCCGATTATCTCAAGCGCACCAAACCCGGCTCCAAGGTCATCGTGCTGGACGCTAATCCCGGCATCGTCGCCGAGCCGGAAACCTTCACCAAGGCGTTCGCCCAGACCCACGCCGGCGTCATCGAATACCACCCCAACGCCGCGCTCCTGGCGGTGAATTCGGACCAGCGGATCGCCAATACCAGCGTCGGCGATTTCAAGGCGGACGTCTTGAACGTGATTGCCCCTCAAAAAGCGGGGGCTTTGATCACCAGCGCCGGTCTGACGGGCACCGGTCTTTGGGCGCCGGTCAACCCGCTCAATTACGAGTCAATGATCGGTGGCATGGAGGGCGTCCACATCATCGGCGACTCCCAAGGCACGGGCCAACCCAAGTCCGGCCATATCGCCAACGCCGAGGCCAAGGTCTGCGCCGACGCGATTTTGCGGGCGTTCGCCGGCGAAGCGCCCGACCCGGCCCCGACGACCAATTCGGCCTGTTACAGCCCGATCACCGCCAACACCGCTTCCTGGCTGACAGCGGTTTACGCCTATAACCCGGCCACCAAGACGATGGATTTGGTGCCTGCCTCCTTTGGAGAAGCCGCCTCGCCGACCCGTGATAATTACGAGGACATGTTCGACTGGTCCGCCAACCTGTTCGCCGACACTTTCGCGTGAAATCCGGCGGACGCTGAAACCTCGGGAAGCGGACCCCAACCCCGCAGCCTCGCTCCTGGTTCCAGGCGGTTCCCCAAGCCTCCAGGCGCGAGGGCCACGGACGGTTCTCCTCAATAATCGACCTTGGCGTACAGCGCCTTCTCGGTCGCCTCCCTGGCATCGCGCAAGCTGCGAATGCCGTGGGCCGCCAGCAAGGGAATCATCCGCAAGAACACCTCGCCCGTGACCAAAGCATCGCCCAGCGCGGTGTGGCGGGCCACCACGGCGACCCCCAAGCGCTCGGCGATCGCCTCCAGCGCGTGAGATTCCTGATTCGGATGCAGCACTTGCGACAGCAATAGCGTATCCAGCACCGGCTGCGTGAAGCGGATGCCGGTCTGGGCTTCCTTCACTTGCAAAAACCGCATGTCGAACGCGGCGTTGTGGCCCACCAGCACCGTATCCTCGCAATACTCGTGGAACTGGGGCAACACCTGATCGAGCACGGGTTGGCCGCGCAGCATCTCGTGCGAAATGCCGTGAACCGTTTGCGAGCTGGCGGCGATCGGCCGTTTCGGATCGACCAGTTGCTCGTAGGTTTCATAGCGCAGCAGCCGGTTATTGACGATGCGCACCGCCCCGATGGCGATGATCTCGTCACCCGCCGACGGATCGAGGCCGGTGGTCTCGGTGTCGATGACGGTATACGCCAACTCCGCGAGCGGCAGCTGGTCGAGCTCGGGGGTTTGCCCGGCTTGATGAAACAAATCGAAATCGTAGAACTCCGGCCGGCTTTCGTCGAAGCGGATCGGAACGCCGACCGAAGCGCGTGTCGGCTTAGCCATCGGCAACAGGAAGCGGATGAAAGGCCGCTGCCGTTGCTTATCGACCATGTAGACGACCTCCGCCCCCAACCGGTCGGTCACGTCACGCAACGTCAGCGGGCTGTCTTCCCCGCCGGCGCGCATGGTATCCGTCTCCCAATCGTACAACACCCCTTGCGACAGGATCGGTTCGGACCAGGCCAGATCGAGTTCCGCGATCCGCGCGTGCCGCCTCAGATTGAAACACAGCTCTCGGACCTCGTAGCCCTCCTTCAAGCGGCCCGCCAAATAGCTGAAGGCTTGCACCAGGGTATAGCTGTCGGCTTTGATCCAGATGGAATCGTCGAGCACCTCCGAGAGCGTGCGCAACCCCAACCGGCTTTCGATCCGGCGGCGCGCCGCCGCGACCGCATCGATGCCCAGCATTTCCTCCAGCGGCCAGCGGGTCTTGAGGGAATCGGCGTAATCGGAGGTGGTTTTATCGAGCCTGCCGCTCAAGGCGCGGGCCTCTTCGCGAATGACCTGGAGGAAGCGATCGCGATGCACCGGATCGCAATCCGGGTAGTCGGTCAAGGTTTCCACGGCGGCGCGGATGTTGGCCAGCGCCGCCCGGCTACCCTCCGTCAACGACTGCAACAACATATCGCGCGTGCTGTCCAGTTCGAAGGTGTGCGTGACGTTTTCCAGGGTCATGACGAAACCGCCGAGGGCGAACGGCGAAGGCGCTGGCACGGCCGACCCTTCCGCAACCGCGTGCCGGCTCTCGGACTCTGGACCGCCTGGAGGCGCTTCCGGCGCGGCCACCACCGGCGCCAGCCGCACCCGGATGAGTTGCCCGGCCCGGGTGGTGAACACGAGTTGCGCGCTGGGACCGGGTTCGTCTTTTTCCAGCCGGGCGCGGATGTTTTCCAAGGCGTGCGCCAACAGATTGCGGTCGATGATGGTAAAAATGGACCGCCCGAGGCCCACCAGCGTCATCGAGGTCTCGGTTTGCGCACCGTCCGGGGCGCACAGCGTCTGGCGCGCGCGCTCGTTGTAGAGCAAGATGCGGCCGTCGGCGTTGCAGACCAGCACGCCCTGGGTCAGTTCGGACATCAAGGCCGCCAGCCGGTTTTTCTCCTCCTCGACCGAGGATTTGGCCCGAGCGACCTTGGCTTCCAGATCGCGCGCCAGCATTTCTCCATGCTCGGCCAGATCGTTGACCGCCCGCGTCAGCCGCTTTAGTTCGGATGGGCCAGCCAATTCCAGACGGTGGCTGGAATTGGCGTTGAGGGCGATGCGAATGCCTTCCGCAATCTTTAGCGCACCTTTCACGTAGTACTGGTAGGCGACGGCGAACGCGATGCCAAGAATGGCCAGCAGCAGCAGTCCAATCTCGCCGACCAGCTCCGCTTTGGGGGCAAGAACCCTGACAACCCGTTCTTTTTCATCCGCTTCCAGGGCATGGAAAACCGCGTAGCCCGCCACCAGCTCCAACCCGGCCACCACCGCTAAAAAAGCAGCGAGCGCAAGAACGAAGCGAAGGTTTTCGTTCATCAGATCGAACTCACCAATCGGGTGGATATGAAAATGATTATTTTGCTCACACTGGGCCAGCAAACCGGCGTCACGGGTGCGGCCTTTGCAAAACTGCGGATGCCGCGTGGAAAAAACCGAAAGCACCTTATACAGTTATAGAGCTTGGCCGCGCGCGACAGAGGCCATGTTACCTACCAACCACTGGAGAAAAAACAAATGTCGTCCGAAGTATACGAGCGGATCCGAAGAAACCCGAAATTCGATGAGCTGGTCAACAAGCGCAGCCGTTTCGCCTGGACACTCACGGCGGTGGTGCTGGGCCTCTACTTCATCTTTATCATGGTCGTGGCGTTCAAGCCCATGCTGTTGGCCAAGCCGATTTGGGAAGGCGGGGTAGCCACCATCGCCTGGCCCATCGGCGCGGGTTTGATTTTGTTGTTCTGGCTGTTGACCGGGGTCTACATCCGGCGCGCCAACACGGAATTCGATGACATCAACTCAGAGATCATCCGGGGAGCCATCGAATGAACCGTCGCCTC
>DPWB01000363.1:0-505 GCA_003527885.1 Candidatus Competibacteraceae bacterium | reverse complement strand
ATGTTCTTCATCTTCGTGATGATGACTCTCGGCATCACCTACTGGGCGGCCCAGCGCACCAAGACCGCCAGCGACTATTACTCCGCCGGCGGCGGCATCACCGGAACTCAAAACGGTCTGGCCATCGCCGGCGACTACATGTCGGCGGCCACCCTGCTCGGCCTGACCAGCATGACCTATTTCCAGGGCTTCGACGGTTACATCTACTGCATCTGCTTCTATGTGGGCTGGCCGTTCATCATGTTTATCATGGCCGAGCGGCTGCGCAACCTGGGCAAGTTCACTTTCGCCGACATCACCTCTTATCGGCTGGACCAGCGCCAGGTCCGCACCGTCGCCGCCATCGGCTCGCTGACCGTGGTGGTGTTCTATTTGATCGCGCAGATGGTCGGCGCGGGCCAGCTCATCAAGTTGCTGTTCGGCTTGGAATACTGGATCGCGGTGGTGATCGTCGGCGTGCTGATGGTGGTCTATGTCACCTTCGGCGGCATGATCGCCACCACCT
>DPWB01000407.1:3945-8993 GCA_003527885.1 Candidatus Competibacteraceae bacterium | reverse complement strand
AGTTGGTGTGGTCTGGCGAGATTATCTCTAGTTTCTTTTTTCAAGCAGAAGACGGCATACGAGATCTAGTACGGTCTCGTGGGCTCGGAGATGTGTATAAGAGACAGATGGCGGTCGGCGCGGTGCGCGATTTCGTGCTCGGGGCGCGGCTCTTGGACGGCAAGGGCGACCTGCTGAACTTCGGCGGGCAGGTCATGAAGAACGTGGCCGGCTACGACGTGTCCCGCCTGCTCGCCGGCAGTCTCGGTTGTCTCGGCGTGCTGGTGGAGGTCTCGCTGAAAGTCTTGCCCAAACCCCTTGAGGAAGCGACGCTGCACTTCGAGCTGTCGGAAGCGGAGGCTTTCGGGCGGTTCGATCGCTGGGCCGGCCAAGCCTTGCCGGTTTCGGCCAGCGCGTGGTCCGAAGGCGCTCTGCGGCTGCGCTTGTCCGGGGCCGGGCCGGCGGTCGCCGCCGCGGGTCGGACGCTCGGCGGGGAGGCGCTGGAGGAGGGCGCGGCGACGGCTTTTTGGGCCGGCCTGCGCGATCAGGCCGCCCCGTTTTTCGCGACCGGCTCCGCCGCTCTGATCCGGCTGGCGCTACCGGCCGGTACTCCGACCGTCGCTTTGCCCGGATCGCATCTGGTCGAGTGGGGTGGCGCGCAACGCTGGTGCTGGGCCGAGCCGGATCGACTGCCCGCGCTTCGCGCGCTCGCCGTGGCTCACGGCGGTCACGCCACCTTGTTCCGCGCACCGCCCGGCCGTGCCGGCGATGACGTTTTCACCCCGCTGACCGCACCGTTGCTGCGCATTCACCGCGCGCTCAAACGGCAGTTCGACCCGGCGGGCGCGTTCAACCGTGGCCGGATGTACGCGGAGGTCTGATGGACACGCGACTGATCGACTGGATTCGCGACACGCCCGACGGCAAGGTGGTCGAAACCGTGTTGCGGGCGTGCGTGCACTGCGGTTTTTGCAACGCCACCTGTCCGACCTACCAATTGCTGGGTGACGAACTCGATGGCCCGCGCGGACGCATCTATCTGATGAAGCAGATGTTCGAAACCGGCGAAGCCAGCGCCAGCACGCTCGAACACCTGGACCGCTGTCTGACCTGCCGCAGTTGCGAGACCACCTGTCCTTCGGGGGTGCAATACCACAAATTGCTCGATGTCGGCCGCAAGACCGTGGAGGTTCTGGCAGCGCGTCCGGCCGGCCAGCGCGTGCAACGCCGTCTGTTGCGCGCCGTCGTGACCCATCCCACCGTATTCGGGGTGCTGGCGCGGGCCGGCAAGCTCATCCGGCCCTGGTTGCCGGAAGCGGTGTCGGCAAAATTGCCGCCGCGCGCCGCGCCCGCGCGCGAACGGCCGCCGTTACGCCACGCCCGCCGGGTGCTGATGCTGGAAGGCTGCGCCCAACCCGAACTGTCGCCGAACACCAACGCGGCGGCGGCGCGCGTGCTCGACCGGCTCGGCGTTTCGGTCGTGTCGGCCGCCGGAGGCGGTTGCTGCGGCGCGATCGATTTCCACTTGAACGCCCAGGAAGCGGCCCGCGATCGTGCCCGCCGCAACATCGACGCCTGGTGGCCGGCTATCGAAGCCGGCGCCGAGGCCTTCGTCCAGACCGCCAGCGGCTGCGGCGCTTTCGTCAAGGATTACGGTGAGCTGCTGCAAGACGATCCACGCTATGCGGCCAAAGCCGCGCGCGTCGGCGAACTGGCCAAGGATCTGGTCGAGGTGCTGCGCGCCGAGCCGCTCGACGTGCTGGCGTTGCGCGGCGGCAAGCGGCTCGCGGTCCACTGTCCCTGTACCTTGCAGCACGCCCAGAAACTCGGCGGCGCGGTGGAAGCGGTGTTGCGCCAACTTGGTTTCGAGTTGACCGCCGTGTCCGATGGCCACCTCTGTTGCGGTTCGGCGGGAACCTACGCGCTGACCCAACCGGAAATCGCCATCGCGCTGCGCGACCGCAAGCTGGACGCGCTGGAAAGCGGCCAACCGGAAACCATCGTCACCGCCAATGTCGGTTGCCAAACCCATTTGAATAGCGCCGGCCGGACGCCGGTCAGGCATTGGATCGAACTGGTCGATGCCGCGCTCGCTCAGGAGCGCCCCGCTTCAATCCGGTGATGTCCTCGACCGGTTCAGATGGGTGTAAGGCGGCAGCGTTTGCAAGCGCCGATCCTCGACCGGGCCGCCGACGGCGAAGTGGTAGAGCGACTGCCACCCCAAACCTTCCAGTCCCAGCAGCCGGTGCAAAGCGTCATCGAAGAAACAGCCGATGCCGGTGGCGCGGATGCCGGCGGCTTCCGCTTCCAGGTAAAGAATCTGCCCCAGCAGGCCGGTTTCCCAGAACAGTTCCCGGTACACCCACGGCCTGTCGTGTAGCGGGTCGGCGAATTCGGTCAGGAAGCCGAGCGCGAAGCAGGAAGCGGCGGCGATGTCCTGATGGCAGGAAATGACTTGCGCCGCCTCGCGCGCGTCGCCGGTGCTCAGCCGGTAAAGCGGCAGATGCGCCGGCGCTGGTTCGACCCGCGCCCACTCCCATTCACCGTGCAGCGCCGCTTGCAATTCCGCCAGCTTCTCCCCATTCCGAACCAGCAGATAAAGACCCGGTGCGATTCCCTCAATCCGGTGGGCGAACAGCAGCGGATGCACGCGCGGCGGCCACGGCCAAGCATTGAGCGGCGGAACCTCGGGGCGCGGCAACAGCGCGTCCAGCATTCCGAACCAGCGTTCGGCGGGCAAGGTGGTGACGCCATCGAAAGCCACCGCGCTGCGGCGCTGGCGGATCAGCTCGGCGGCGCTGGCGACGCAACCGGATTTGGTCGGCGGTGGATAGGCGGTTGGCTGGAAAGGGGGCGAGGGTAGAGCGTTCGGCCGATGGGCGGCCCGATCCGCTTCCGCGATGCCCCGCCAATCGCGCCGGGAATGGCTCAGGCGATTGGCGTGGCCGGTGAAGGAGAGTTCGTGCGCCAGCGTAGCGGGCGACAAGTTTGCGGGCGGCGGTTCTGGGCCGAGCCACAGCGCGATTTCGGGATGCTCCGGTTCGGCGTCGGCGAAATCCTCGGCCCGATTCAGTCCCAGCAGGGCGGCGAGCTGATCGTCGCCCCAGCCGTCGAGCAGTCGCGCCCGCCAGCCCAACGCGGTGGCGGCGTAGGCGATGGCGGCGATGGCGTGGCCGCAATCGTGCTGGCAATAGCGGTAGGCCCGCAGGCCGTATTTCCAGGCTTCCCGCCAGTGGATGCCGCTCAGCGCCACCACGACACCGCCGCGCAGTTCGCTACCCCAGCCGGTTGACGCTGGTGCGGCGCGCTGCTCCAGAACGTGATCGTGGCTCAGGTAGTGATGAACGCCGGCCGTCAAGCCGGGGAGGGCGGGGCAGATCAGATAGCCTTCGGTCGGATGCAAGTTGCCGCTCGACGGGTTGCAGCGCAGCGCCCAGCGTGAGCCGCCGTGCTGTTTCCAGGCGGATAACCCCAGTGAAAGTTCAAACAACATCGCCAGCGAATGCCGTTCGAGCGGATAAGGCGTTGGCCGTTCGCCCCGGCGCACGGATTCAAACGGGATGGACAGCGAATCGGCCCGCAACGGCAGTTCGATGCGTGGCGCTCCGGCAAAGCGGCGGAACGGGTCGGGCTGGTTGGCCCAGTCCAGTCCGCCGGGACCGGGAGCGTAACGGTCCGGATGATGCTTGCTCGCTTGATGATAAGCGATGACCCGCGCGAGGCGGTCGGAATCGAGTCGGTCGGATTTCATGCGGCGCTCGTCGGGCGTGACTGGCAAGAGTAATCTGTAAACAGGTTATCAGATCGTGGGGAGAGACAGCTTGTGAATGCTATGCGCCTCATTTTACTGCTGTTCGCCGTTCCAATTGCGAGCGTGGCGGCCGACGGGTGTTTCTGCCTTGAAACCAAGGACGATCACTTTCGCCATGGCTGCGAAATGCAAACGCAGGGCCTCCGCGAAGTGGCGCAGTGCCGGGACGATTACGGCAATCCCTATAAACTGGATGATCTGACCGGCTGGACCCGGATCGCCGCCGGGCAGGGCCGCTGCAATCCATGCAGGCAGACGATCAAATTCGGAGGCGGCGATATTCGCGGCGATTCCGCCAAGGATGCCCCCAAATGAGCGCGCCAAGCGAGAGAACCGCCGGCCCATTGCTGCTCGATCTTGCCACCGTCACGGCGCTTCTCACCGCTCTGGGGTACTTCACCGGCTGGACTTACGCCTACCACTACTTCGGTCATTTCAAGCTGGGCTTGCTGACGCTGGAGATTCCCACCGAGTATTTTTTCGTGTACGGCTTTTGGGTCTTCAAGACGTGGTGGTGGCTGGTGATTCCCTACGGACTCGGGATCGTGCTGCTGGCCTTTTACGAGTCCCGCCTGTCGCCCCGGCTGGACCGACTCAAGACGGAACGGCCTCGGCTGCTCAAGCAGTTGCAGATACTCGGGGTGTTGTTGGCGTTCCTGTTGGCGTGGTGGCTGGCGGCGGTCAGCGCGGGGTGGTATTACCAGGCGCAGCAGGACAACGGTTTTTTGGCGTATCCGCATGTGCGCGTCTGGCCGAACGAGCCGCTGCCGGAGGATGCCACTTTGAAGGAGTTGTATGGGGAGTTACCCGGCGGCGTTTATCGCTTGCTATTGGAGAACAAGGAAACGCTGTTCTTGTTCAAATTGCCCCCCGACGGCAAACCGGCCCGGCTACCGGTGATCAAACTACCGCTGAAAGAGGTAAAGCTGCTGCGGGTGTTGCCCTGAAAGGAGAGCGAGCCATGAAACGATACGGTTGTTGGCTGCTAGCGGGATGGCTGGGCTTGGGCGCTGTCGCTCATGCCCAAGAGCCGAAAAGTGAACACTATGTCCAGGCGGTTACTGCCTATCTGCAACAGAAAACCGGAAAGGTGCCTCAAAAAAAGGAAATTGTGGATGCACTTAACGAACATGTTGTCGGGCTTCTTCAAAAAGGTAACTATCGTACAGCCGAAATGGCCGCCGAGCAGACTTACCGGTTCGCCGAGCAGCAACTCGGCCCCGAACACCCGAACACCCTGACCAGCGTCAACAACCTC
>DPWB01000407.1:3202-3700 GCA_003527885.1 Candidatus Competibacteraceae bacterium | reverse complement strand
TTATATCAAGCCCAAGGGCGTTACGGGGAAGCGGAACCGCTCTACCGGCGGGCGCTGGCGGCGCGCGAGAAGGTGCTCGGCACCGAGCACCCGGACACCCTGAGCAGCGCCAACAACCTCGCGGGGTTATATCAAGCGCAAGGGCGGTACGGAGAAGTGGAACCGCTTTTTCAGCGAACGTTATTGGCGAGTGAGAAGGTGCTTGGCTCGGAGCATCCGTTTACTCTGACCAGCATCGGCAATCTCGCAGGTTTATATCAAGCGCAAGGGCGGTACGGGGAGGCGGAACCGCTCTTTCGGCGAGCGTTGATGGCGCGCGAAAAGGTGCTGGGCTTGGAGCACTCCGACACGTTGAGTAGCGTCAACAATCTCGCGGGGTTATATCAAGCCCAAGGCCGTTACAGGGAAGCGGAACCGCTGTTGCAGCGGGCGCTGGCGGCGGGTGAGAAGGTGCTTGGCTCGGAGCATCCATTTACCCTGACCAGCGTCAACAACCTC
>DPWB01000407.1:0-3048 GCA_003527885.1 Candidatus Competibacteraceae bacterium | reverse complement strand
TTATATCAAGCCCAAGGGCGTTACAGGGAAGCGGAACCGCTCTTTCGACGGGCACTGGCGGTGCGCGAGAAAATGCTCGGACCGGAGCATCCAAATACCCTGACCAGCATCAACAACCTCGCGTTTTTATATCGAGCCCAAGGGCGGTACGGGGAGGCGGAACCGCTCTTTCGGCGGGTGCTGGCGGCGAGCGAGAAGGTGCTCGGCCCGGAACATCCCAATACCCTGACCAGCGTCAATGGCCTCGCATTGTTATATCAAAACCAAGGCCGCTACGGGGAAGCGGAGCCGCTCCACCGGCGGGCGCTGGCGGCAAGCGAGAAGGTGTTCGGCCCAGAGCATCCGCTTACTTTACAGGTTCAGATCAATTACACGGTTGCGCTGGTGAATCTCCGGCAGCCGAAACAGGCGCTGCAACTGTTGCAACGTATGGAGCCGCGCCTGCTGGAACGCGCTGCTTTGGAATTACGCCATACCCGGCAGGAGGCAGTTCGGCGGCTATTTCTGACGAGCCAATCGCATTTTCAGGATGTGGTGCTCACCTTGACACTGAGCCATCCTGAGCCGGAGTATCTCGATCTCGCCGCCAAGGTCATGCTGCGCTGGAAACAGATTCAGGGCGAGGAAGAGGCTTTCCTGGCGCGGCTGGTGCGCCGCCGCAGCGAGCAGGATACCGAAATCCGCGAGTTGGCAAGGCAAAGCGCCGAGCTCCGGCGCGATCTCAGCCATCTGGCGAATTCGCCGGAACCGAATGCCGATTTGCTGCTCAAGAAACTGAACGAACTGGAAGCCAAGGAAATCCGGCTGGCCCAGATCAGCCGCGAATTCAATCGCCATTTGCAGGTGCGCAGCGCGAGCGTGAACGACGTGCGCCACTTTCTTCCGCTCGACCGTGGCGCGCTGCTGGAATTGCGCCAGTATCGACCGGGTGACTTCAAAACTGGAAAACTTGGCGAACCCCATTGGGCGGCGTTGCTGCTGCCAGCGGCAGGCGATCTGTCGTTGCACGATCTGGGTCCGGTGGCGGCAACCCAGGAATGGGCACAAAAGCTGCAAAAAACCCACGCGCGGGAAGATGCCGTCGCTCTGTACAGCCAACTGTTCGGCAAACTCGACGACAAGCTGAAACGCTACGACCCGCTCTACATCGCGCCGGACGGTTTCCTCAGCCTGCTGGCCTTCGCCGAACTGGTGACGCCGGACGGTCGCTACTGGATTCAACGCCAGACCTTGCGCCAAGTCAGCACCGGACGGCATCTGATCGCCGCCTACGACCGCGATCTGGACAAACCCAAGGGTCTGCTGGCCTTGGGCGGGGTGGACTACGCGGGATTCGGCGCGGCCAAGGAGCCGACGCCGCAACAGCCGAAACCGACGGATCAAAACCTGACCGTCGCCACGCGCGCGGTGTCCAACGAGATCGGTCAGTTCAAGGCGCTCGCCGAAACTGGCAAGGAAGCCGAGGAAGTGAAAAATGCGTACTGGAGCTACTGGAACATCCCTTCGCAAGTCTGGCTCGGCGCGGACGCCTCCGAATCCCGCTTGAAAACCCTCGCCACGCCGCCGCGCGTGCTGCATCTGGCGACCCACGGCTTTTATCTCGGCGAAAAGAGCGGGATCGTGGATCGGCCGATGGTGCTGTCCGGCCTCGCTCTGGCCGGCGCCAATCAGGGTCTCCAGGGCAAAGCCGGCCCCGACGGCGAAGACGGGATTCTGTACGCCCTGGAAGTGCAGGATTTGAACCTGGAAGACACCGAACTGGTCGCGCTCTCCGCCTGCGATACCGGCAAGGGCGCGCTGGATTACGCCGAAGGCGTGTATGGTCTGGTCCGGGCTTTACGCACCGCTGGCGCACGCAACGTCCTGATGTCGCTGTGGCCGCTAGGTGATCGACCGGCGCGCGAGTTCATGGCGCGGTTCTACCGCACTTGGCTGAACGGCCCGAAACCGAAAGACCTTGCGCTGGCGTTGCGCGAAACCCAGCTTTTCTTCATCGAGGACGAAAATCCCTCCCTGCGCGATCCCAAGGTTTGGGCGCCGTATGCACTGGTGGAAGGACCGTAATCATTTCAGCCTAAATCCGGCGAGGCGCACGCGATAGAATTGCGCTAATTTTTATTTGAGAATGATTCTCATTTTTCCTATAATGCCTTCAAGTAAGACGTGAAAAGTTGAGAGGAATACTCTGGCATTTTTGATGCATCCCGCCAGAAAGCGACCGTTTCCTCACGATCATCGACCAGAAGGCAGCACCGACATGAGCAAAGAAATCGACAAAAACGCCGCCATCGGCATTTTGAATCGCATCATGGAGCTAGAACTGGCCGGGGTGGTGCGTTACACCCACTACGCGCTGATGGTGTTCGGCTACAACCGCATCCCCATCGTCAGTTGGCTCAACGCTCAGGCCGATGAAAGCCTGCTGCACGCCCGGCAGGCCGGTGAGCTGATCACCGGTTTGGGCGGCCATCCCTCGCTCGGCATCGGCCCGCTACTGGAAACGCACCGGCACGACATCGGCGCTATCCTGCGCGAATCCCTGGCGCACGAAAGGGAAGCGCTCGACGCCTACTACCAACTGCTGGATTGCGCCAGCGACAAGGATGTGCGGCTGGAAGAATACGCCCGCACCCTGATCGCCGAGGAGCTGACCCACCAGGATGAAGTGGACAAGATGTTGCGAGCGCCGGGCCAAACCGAAACCGCAGCGGAGAGCGCCTGAATGAAAAAGCGTAAACCGGCGCAACCCGCTTCCGACCTCCACCTTGCCGGCCCATCAAGCCCGACCCAGCCTTTGAGTCAGATGCGGCGCGGCGGGGTCGGCCGGATCCTGGCGGTGCGGGGCAGCGCTGACAAGGATCAACGCGACATCGAGCGTGGCCTGCTGGAAATGGGTTTCGTCGAAGGTGCGGCCGTTGAAGTTTTGCATTACGGGTTTCTGGGACGCGACCCGCTGGCGGTGCGCATCAATCAAACCATGACTGTCGCCTTGCGCCGTCGTGCGGCCGACGCCGTACTGGCTGTTTCTTCTTCACATCTGACGCCGCC
>DPWB01000304.1 GCA_003527885.1 Candidatus Competibacteraceae bacterium | reverse complement strand
GAACAGGGCAAGCCGCTGGCCGAGTCACGCGGCGAAATCGCTTACGCCGCTTCCTTCATTGAATGGTTTAGCGAAGAAGGCAAGCGGGTCTATGGCGATACCATTCCTGCGCCGGTCGCCAACCAACGCATCGTCGTAATCAAAGAACCCATCGGAGTGTGCGCCGCGATCACCCCGTGGAATTTTCCGGCGGCGATGATTGCCCGTAAGGCCGGGCCGGCGTTGGCAGCCGGTTGCCCCATGATCGTCAAGCCTGCCTCACAAACGCCGCTATCCGCGCTGGCGCTGGCGGTGCTGGCCGAACGGGCGGGAATTCCAGCGGGCGTACTGTCGGTGGTTACTGGCACGGCCGGTGAGATTGGCACCGAACTATGCACGAATCCCCTCGTGCGTAAGGTTACCTTCACCGGTTCCACCGAAGTTGGCCGGGTGTTAATGGCGCAAACGGCCGCCACCATCAAGAAGGTCTCTATGGAATTGGGCGGCAATGCGCCCTTTATTGTCTTTGATGACGCCGATCTGGATGCGGCGGTCGAAGGCGCATTAGCTTCTAAATATCGCAATGCCGGTCAGACCTGTGTCTGTGCCAATCGGTTGTACGTGCAGGCAAAGGTCTACGATAGTTTTGCTGAAAAACTGGTTGCGGCGGTGAAAACGCTGCAAGTGGGCGACGGTAGCGCTGCTGGTGTGCGGATCGGCCCGTTGATCGACGAGAAGGCAGTACGCAAGGTCGAGGAGCATATCGCCGACGCCAAGGCGAAGGGTGCTACGGTGCTGACCGGCGGCACACGGCACGCGCTGGGCCATTCGTTCTTTGAGCCGACCGTACTGGCCGGGGCGAGCCGCGACATGCTGGTCGCGCGTGAGGAGACCTTCGGCCCGTTGGCCCCGCTGTTCCGCTTCGAGACGGAGGACGAGGTGGTGGCGATGGCCAATGACACCGAATTCGGCCTTGCCAGTTATTTCTACGCGCGTGATCTTGGTCGGGTTTGGCGGATAGCCGAACGACTGGAATACGGCATGGTTGGCGTTAATACCGGACTCATCTCCAACGAGGTGGCACCCTTCGGCGGTGTTAAGCAATCAGGTATTGGCCGCGAGGGTTCGCACTACGGCATTGAAGATTATCTGGTGATCAAGTACATCAACATGGCCGGTATTTGAATCATCTTGCAAGACGACGATATCCTGCATAGCCTTAAGTAGCCATGCTTTTTTTCGGCGTGGGTTGCTCACTCAGATATCGCTATGGAGGACGGAAACTTGCGTATCGTCGCCGCTCCCGATTCCTACAAAGGCAGTGTTTCCGCTGTCGCAGTTGCCCAGGCGATGGAACGCGGTATTCGGCAGGTATTCCCAACCGCCGAGGTGTGTAAAGTACCCATTTCCGACGGTGGCGAGGGCACGGTCGAAGCACTGGTCACCGCCACCAACGGCCAATTCCGCCATACTCAGGTTATTGATCCGCTGGGCCATCCGGTCACCGCGCAATGGGGCATTCTCGGCGATGGTCAGACCGCCGTGATCGAAATGGCCGCTGCTTCCGGCCTGCCTCTGCTGTCCCCCGACCAACGCAATCCTCGCCTGACAACGACCTTTGGCACCGGCCAGTTGTTGAAAGCGGCGCTGGATGCTGGTTTGCGCAAGATCATCCTCGGCATCGGTGGCAGCGCCACCAACGACGGCGGCGCTGGGATGGCCCAAGCGCTCGGTGTTCGCTTCACCGGCGAGGATGGCGCGGAATTGCCTTACGGCGGTGCGGCGCTGGCTCGCCTCAGGCAGATTCATCTGGATGGTCTCGATCCACGCTTGTGGGAAACCGAGATAACAGTCGCTTGCGACGTGGACAATCCGCTGTGTGGGCCGTGTGGTGCTTCTGCGGTGTTCGGGCCGCAAAAGGGCGCAACCCCGGCAATGGTCGCCGAACTGGATGCCGCCCTCGCCCACTTTGCCGCTTTGGCGACGGCAGCGACCGGGCGGCAGGCGGCGGATCAACCGGGCGCGGGTGCGGCGGGTGGCCTGGGCGCGGCCATGCTATTTTTCACCCCGGCTCAGCTCCGGCCTGGCGTCGAGATTGTGCTGGACGCCGTGCATTTCGCTGAGGTGGTTCAAGCGGCGTTCTTTGTTCTCACCGGCGAGGGCCGCACCGATTTTCAGACCGCATTCGGCAAAGCACCGGTCGGTGTCGCCAAAGTCGCCAAGCAATTCAACGTACCGGTGTTCTGCCTCTCCGGTGCGCTGGGCGAGGGCACCGACACGCTGTTAAGCCACGGCATCGACGCGCTGCTGAGTATCTGCGATAGGCCGATGACACTGGAACAGGCGATGCGCGAGGGACAAACCCTGATTGAAGCCGCTGCCGCCCGCTTGTGTCGAATCATCCACGCGGTACGGCCCTAACCCGAAAAATTCTTTTGATCTGGCAGACTCTAAAACGTGCCAGCCGTAGCGGCGGCTGATCCGCCACGGCGCATCGTCTACACTTCAAGCCAGGTTGATCCAATGCGCTGGGTGCTTTTGCGCGCAGCGCCCCCACAAGGAGTCGATTCGATGTCCCCTACTCTGTCCGATTACGCTTTAAACCGCCGCCGTTTTCTGACCACCGTGCTGGCGGGTTCCGCCGTACTGACGCTGGGTGATTTAGTGCTGCCCCGCGTGGCGCGCGCCGCCGCCGCAGGCCCCTTTACCCTGCCGCCCCTGCCCTACGCCAACGACGCCTTGAGTCCGGTGATTTCGGCCAACACCATCGGTTTCCATTACGGCAAGCATCATCAGGGCTACGCCACCAAGCTCAATGAATTGGTCGCCGGCAGTCCGATGGCCGATCAATCACTGGAAGCGATCATCAAGGCAACCGCTGGCAAAGCCGACCAGGCCGCGATTTTCAACAACGCCGCGCAAGTGTGGAATCACACCTTTTACTGGAACAGCCTGAAACCCAAAGGTGGCGGTAAACCGACCGGTGCATTAGCCGAATGGATCGACAAATCCTTCGGCGATTACGACAAGTTCAAAGCGGAATTCACCAAAGCAGCGACCGGCCAATTCGGCAGCGGTTGGGCCTGGCTGATTAAAGCTGGCGACACGTTGGCGGGGACCAAAACCGGCAACGCCGACACCCCCATCGCCCGCGGTCCGCGACCCCTGTTGACCGCCGA
>DPWB01000303.1 GCA_003527885.1 Candidatus Competibacteraceae bacterium | reverse complement strand
CCATAAACGGGGACATTACGTCCCTTAATATATTGATTTTTAAAGTAAATTTTCAACCTAAACATTCTTTAAACGTTTCTTTTAAACGTCTTTAAACGTTTTTAAACGAGCGTCGTCGCCGTTTTTTCCAAGTTTTCAAAACCGATTAAAATAATCAAGAATCGGTTCCAGGGATGAACTCCCAAGGTCCCCAAAAACGGTGAATCCCCGACGACCGATACCGTCCGAAAACCGGCGGTCAGGAAAAAGTTTTCTTGTTGCATCCAAAGCCGGCCCGATCCCGTAAGCAATCATGTCGGGCCGAGCGGTTCGGTCCGCATCACAACCCCTTAACCTTGAGGAACACTGTCATGACCAAGACCGCCTTGAACCACCTCACACTCGCCGCCGCCGTCGCTGGAGCCCTGAGCTTGGTGGCGAGCCCGGCGTTCGCCGCCAAGGAAAATCAGGACAAGTGCTACGGCGTCGCCAAGGCCGGCGAGAACGATTGCGCCAGCGCCGCCGGCACGCACGATTGTTCCGGTCACTCCAAAACCAGCTATGACGGCCAGGAATGGAAATACGTCGCGAAAGGCACCTGTGAAAAGATGGGCGGCCAGCTGAAAGCGTTCAAGGGGCAGGGTAAACCCGCCTCCAGTTGAAGGGTGTGATCGAAACTCGCGGTTGCGCTACCCTCCCCGCTCGCGCGGGGATCGGATTGCGCCACCCTCATCTGTCGGACTTTCTGGCCGCGTCGCAACCGGCGGCGTGGCTGGAGGTTCACAGCGAAAACTATCTGGCGCCCGGCGGCCCGCGCGTGGCCGCCTTGGAGCGGCTGCGCGGCGATTATCCGCTGAGCTGTCACGGGGTGGGTTTGTCGCTGGGCTCGGCGGGCGGGCTGGACCGGGCGCACCTGGCGCGGTTGCGGGCGCTGTACGATCGGCTGGAGCCGGCGTTGATTTCCGAGCATCTGGCGTGGTCCACGGCGCCGGATGGCGTCTTTCTGGCCGACTTGCTGCCCTTGCCCTACACCCGCGAGGCGCTGGCTGTGGTAGCGGCGAACATCGATTTCGCCCAAGAAGCGTTCGGCCGGCGTTTGTTGGTGGAAAATCCGTCCACCTACCTGCGATTTTGTGAGGCGGGTTGGGACGAGGCCGAATTTCTGGGAGAGTTAGCGCGCCGCACCGGCTGCGGCCTGCTGCTGGACGTGAACAACCTGTATGTCAGCGCGCGCAATCACGGTTCTGATCCCCTTGCGCCGTTAGACCGGTTACCGCTGGCGGCGGTGGAGGAAATCCATATCGCGGGCCATGCGCGGGTCGCGACCGCGTTCGGCGAGTTGCTGATCGACGATCACGGCTCGGCGGTGATCGAACCCGTTTGGCAATTGCTGGCGGCCACGCTGGCGCGCGCCGGCCCTAAGCCGGTGCTGGTGGAATGGGACACCGACATTCCGGCCTTGCCGGTGTTGCTGGCCGAGGCCGAGCGGGCCGAAACCTGTCTGCGCGAGGCGGGCGATGCGGCTGGCTGAACTGCAAGAGCGCTTCGCTAGGACCGTGCTGGCGGGCGGTTCGGAGCGGGAATTGCTGGCGCTGCTGACCGATCCGGCCGACCAGCGCGAACGGCGGCTGGCGGTCAATCGCAACAACGTCCGCCACGCGCTGCTGAGCGTACTGGAAGCGGCGTTTCCCGTGGTCCGGCAATTGGTCGGCGTCGAGTGCTTTACCGCCACCGCGCTGGCGTTCGTGGCCCGCCATCCGCCCCGTCGGCCGGTGCTGTACGAATACGGCGGCCATTTGCCAGGGTTTCTGGCGGACTTTCAACCTTTGGCGGAATTGCCGTGGCTGGCGGATGTCGCCCGGCTGGAATGGGCGCGCAACGAAGCCTTGTTCGCGGCCGAGCGGGAGCCGCTGACGCCCGCCCAGCTCGCCGCCGCGCCGCCGGCTCGCTTGGGCGAGCTCCATTTGAGGCCGCACCCTTCCGCCCGTTTGCTGGAATCGCCCTGGCCGATTCACGCCATCTGGCACGCGCACCAGCCCGCCGGCGAACCGTTGGAAGCGGTCGATCTCAGCCGCGCCGAATCCGTGCTGGTATGGCGGCAAAAAGGGGCGGTGCGCCAGCGGTCGTTGGCCGCTGGAGAATTTGCTTTGCTGGCTGCGTTCGCGGAAAACCGTCGGCTGGCCGAGGCGGTGGAGATAGCCGCCGGGCGGGATTCGATGTTCGATTTCCCGGCCGCGCTCGCGCGGCTCCTCGGCGACGAGCTGTTGGTGTTATCGGTCCGGGAGGAGGGCTACGGTGTCAACGGTTGAACGCGGCGCGGACGCTTCGCCGGGACGGCGGCCGCGGCGGGCGATCGCGGGAATTGGCGCTGAGCGCGCCCGATCCCGCCTATACTGCGTCCTTCGACCCACTGTTCGAGCACTCTCGATGGCTTCTCACGACTTGCTGGCCGACCTGCTCGCCCGCTGTGCCTTGCGCGATCGTCGCGCCTTTGAAACGCTCTACCAGCAAACCTCGCCCATTCTGTACGGCCTGTTGTTGAAGCTGACACGCGACCGGGACTCGGCGGCCGATCTGTTGCAGGAGGGCTTCGTGCGCATCTGGCAGCGCGCGGGGGACTATCGGCCCCAACTCGGTCAGCCGATCACCTGGATGGGCAGCATCGTTCGCCACCTGAGCATCGACCGGTTGCGACGGGGCGAGCATCGCCACCGCATCGAACTGGATGACGAGGCTTGGTTGCGGGTGGCCGACGCGGGCTTAAGTCCCGAAGAGGAAGCGCACGTCCAGCAAGGCGACAGCGCGCTGGCCCGCTGTTTGGAGGCTTTGGAGCCGGAGCCGCGCCGCGCCGTGTTGCTGGCCTATTTCGAGGGCCTGACCCACGACGCGATCGCCCGGTCGCTCGACCGGCCGCTGGGAACGGTCAAGGCCTGGGTGCGGCGCAGTTTGCAACGCCTGAAAACCTGCTTGGGGGAAGCGTCATGAATTACCCGCATTCCCTGTGGCGCGACCGGTTGGCCGCCGAGTATGTGCTGGGTACGTTGCACGGGTCCGCCCGCCGCCGCTTCGAACGCTTACTGCCGGCGCATCCGGCCCTACAGCGGGTGGTGGCCGACTGGGAGCGTCGCTTGAACCGATTGACGGCCGCCAGCCCTCCGGCGTCACCGCCGCCGGAGGTTTGGGACGCCCTCCAACATCGGTTATTCGCCGCCGAACCGCGCCGGTCGTGGTGGGACAGCCTGAGGTTTTGGCGCGGCTTGGCGGCGGTTGGGGTGCTGGCGGCGGTCGTCGCCCTGACGCCGCGGCTGGTAATGGCGCCACTCGATGCGGATATGAGCTTTGCGGCCATTCGCGGCAAGCAACGGGAGCTGTTATGGACGGTGGCGCGGGCGGACGACGGTCGCTTGCACGTCAGCAACCTGCGGCCGATGGCGATGCCTCCCGACCAACGCTGTTTTCTGTGGCTGAAGCCTGCCGACTCGCCGCCGATGATGCTCGGTGTCTTGCCGGACGACGGCAGCGCCCGCACCTTGCCGATGCCGGCGGGCGTGCCGGAGGCGGTACGAGGCGAACTTTGGGTCACCATGCAGCCGATGGCGCCCAGACCGACACCGCCGCTCGAACCGCTGTATCAGACCCGCTGGAAGGCGATTTAAGCGATTTTCAGGCCGACCCGCTACCTGGGTATGGAAAATCCGTTAAAACGCCTGTACGGGCTTCTGGCGCGGTTTTAAAGGCGGTTTCGAGTGGGGTTTGAAAAGAACAGAAAAGCGTCGATCTACCACAATCGCGCGAAACCCACTACGCTGCTGGCAGTTTTTGCGGCTACGGCCAAGCGCCGTTCCCCTAGATTTCAACCCCGAAATGGTTGAAAAAGCCGTGAACTTAAACCCCTCTGTCACGGAGCGCTTCGATGTCCGGTCCCGACGCCTTCGCCAATCTCCCCGCCACGCCCCGGATGCCGGCGCTGTTCGTCGGCCACGGTACCCCGATGAACGCCATCAAGGACAACCGCTTCAGCCGAACTTGGCGCGAAATCGGTAGGACGCTGCCCAGGCCCCACGCCATTTTGTGCGTGTCCGCGCACTGGGTGACCCGTGGAACGGCGCTTGTCCACGTCGGCCAGCAACCGAAAACCATCCACGACTTCGGCGGCTTCCCGGCCGAGTTGTACGCCCAGCAATACCCCGCTCCCGGCGCGCCGGAGGCGGCGAAAGCGGTGATCGATCTGGTGCAGTCGGTGCCGGTACAAGCCGATACCGAATGGGGGTTGGATCACGGCGCTTGGTCGGTTCTGGTGCACTGGTTTCCGGCGGCGGATATTCCCACGTTTCAACTGTCGCTCGATTTATCCCGGTCACCGGCGGAACACTTCGATCTGGCGCGCGAACTCAAGCCGCTGCGGGACAAGGGCGTGTTGATCGTCGGCAGCGGCAACATCGTCCACAACCTGCGCGCCATGTGGCCGGACACACCACCTTACAGCTGGGCCGAAGCCTTCGACGCCGATCTGACCACCAAATTGGAAGCGGGGGATTTTCGAGCCGCCGCCGACTATCAGGCGCTGGGTGAGATCGCACGACTTTCTCATCCCACGGTCGAACATTACTTGCCGGTGCTCTATCCGCTCGGGGCGGCCGATGAAAAAGACCGGCTAGAATTTTTCAATGTCGGCTTCGATCTGGCGTCGCTGTCGATGCGCTCTTTCATCTTGCGGTAGCGCCCCCATCACCCCTTAGGAGATCGTTATGGCTCAATATTCCATCGCCGTCGTCGTCGGCAGCCTCCGCCGCGATTCCTTCAACGCCAAACTGGCCAACGCTCTCGCCAAGCTGGCACCGGCGGAATTCTCGTTCAAGCAGGTCAAAATCAGCGATTTACCGCTCTACAACCAAGATGATGACGGCAATCCGGCCGAATCGGTCAAACGGTTGAAAACCGACATCACCGCCGCGCAAGGCGTGCTGTTCGTCACCCCGGAGTACAACCGTTCGATCCCCGGCGTGCTCAAGAACGCTATCGACCACGCCTCTCGTCCCTACGGTCAGAGCGCGTGGAATGGCAAACCGGCAGGGGTGATCGGTGTTTCGGTCGGGGCCATCGGCACCGCTTTGGCGCAGCAGCACTTGCGTAATATCCTAGCTTATCTGAACATGCCGACACTGGGCCAGCCAGAGGCGTTTATCCAAGCCAAGGACGGGCTGTTTGACGGTGCGGGCAACATCGGTGAGAGCAGCCGCAAGTTTTTGCAAGATTGGATGAATCAGTACGTTGCCTGGGTCAAAAAACACGCCGGTTAAGTTGCAAAATCGGTGAAGAACCGTTGGTTGCGATGCGCTTACTCATCGGTAAACCGTGACTTTTTCCACGCCAAACGATACTGAAAACGCGGGTTTCGCCCCCACCCTGATCGATGGCTTCGGCCGTCGGATCGACTACGTGCGCTTTTCGGTGACGGATCGCTGCGATTTTCGCTGCGTCTACTGCATGAGCGAGCGGATGAAATTCCTGCCGCGCGCGCAAATCCTGACCTTGGAAGAACTGGGGGCGCTGGGTCAGGTGTTCGTGGAATTGGGCGTGCGTAAAATTCGCATCACCGGCGGCGAGCCGCTGGTGCGACACAACGTGCTGTGGCTGTTTCAGCAACTGGGCCGGTTGCGGGAGCGCGGTCTGGCGGAGCTGGTGTTGACCACCAACGGCTCGCAACTGGAGCGACTGGCCGCCGATCTCAAGGCCGCCGGTGTGGCGCGGCTCAATATCAGCCTGGATAGCCTCGATCCAGCGCGGTTTCGCCGCATCACCCGCAACGGTGAACTGGAGGCGGTATTGCAAGGCATTCGGGCCGCGCAAGCCGCCGGCTTTCAGCGCATCAAGCTCAACGCGGTGATCCTAAAGCACCGCAACCACGATGAAGTGGTCGATCTGGTGCGGTTCGCGCTCGATAACGGTTTGGATATCAGCTTTATCGAGGAAATGCCGCTGGGCGAGATCGGCGATCATGACCGGGCCGAGGCGTATTATTCCAGCGACGCCATCCGGGTCGATCTCGCACAAGTTTTCGAATTGATTCCGACCACGGAAACCACTGGCGGGCCAGCGCGGTATTACCGCATTCCCGACACCGACAGCCGCATCGGTTTCATCTCACCGCACAGCCACAATTTTTGCGGCGACTGCAACCGGGTGCGGGTGTCAGCCGAAGGCCGCTTGCTGCTCTGTCTGGGGCAGGAACATTCGGTCGATTTAAAATATACCTTGCGCGCTCATCCCGGCGACCGGGAACGCCTGAAACAGGCCATCATCGACTCCATGACCTTCAAGCCGCGCGGGCATGATTTTCAGCCGGGAGGACAGCCGGTCATTCTGCGGCACATGAATCATACCGGCGGCTGACGTTATAAAGGCACGCCACGCCGTTGCCGCCATAAAAAACTCCTGATCGAGCTGACCGGACGATACAGCAATTCAGCGATTTCCAGCGCGCTGACTCCCAGCTTGTTCGGACGCAGCATTTCCGCTTTTTCCCGTTCGCTGAAGTTTTCTCGCGTGGTGCGTGGCCGCGCCGATTCAGTGACTGTTGCTCGAGCCCGCAAAGCCATCCCGACTCCACGCTCGATCAAATCCGTCAGAATACAAGCCCGATTCATTAAATATTTGAGAGTGTTCACTTATAGATAGACATTGCGATACGTTGGTACTGGGCGAAGGTGGTGGGATGGGTGAGCGCGTGCCAGAGGCGTAGGGAGAGGTCAATCATCCGGTCCTGTTTGCTCACCACCTTGGTACGGCGCGTGAACCGGCCGAGATGATGGCGGGTGTTGGAGTTATCCCGCCCGATGGTCACGGTGTGGGTCTTGCCGATTCGGTGCCGTTCGGGGGGTAATACACCGGCGAAGGCTTCCCAAGCGTCGGTAAAGAAGCAGCAGCCGGTCAAGTGTCGGACTTTGGCGTACAGGCGGTGGACGGTGTCAGCATCACGACCGCCCACCACCCAGGCGACACTTCGCCGTGTGCCACGATCCAGCGCCTTGATGATCCATCGTTTGTTTTTTTGAACCGGTAAAATGCCACAGTTCATCGAACTCCATTTCAAGAAGGCCGCCGGGTACTTTGGCTTCGCCCAGGCGCTCGGCCTCCGCCCGGATCCAGTGGTAAGCGGTCGTGCGGGAGACTCCAAACAGCTTGCCCAAAAAGCCAAACGACGCCTTGCCCAGCGCATACAAGATCACCGCCAACGCCCGCTGCGCGGTCCGCTTCGGGGCCACGCGCCGGTCCCCCCGGACGTAGTTCAAGCCACAACCTTTACAGCGGTAG
Organism: Candidatus Competibacteraceae bacterium; assembly: GCA_003527885.1. Classification (GTDB taxonomy): domain Bacteria; phylum Pseudomonadota; class Gammaproteobacteria; order Competibacterales; family Competibacteraceae; genus Competibacter_A. Next base: position 5,484 of record DPWB01000303.1, on the reverse strand, counting down.
CGCTGGACCCCGCGCACCCTGCCATTCTTGGTGTAATGGGTCGAACCGCACGCCTTGCACGTCAGCATCGCTATCTCCCCCAGTCCAATGGGGCAGGTTGCCATCTTGCTATCTTTAGGTGAACACTCTCCCCTATCGGTCTGGCCTTGTGCTCGGTGGCGGCGCGGCGCTGGCGGCGGAAACCGGCCACGCGCAACAGGCTGCGCCCGCCGCTGTCGCCAGCAAAAGCGTTTCCGCCACCGGCACCGTGAAAAGCATCGATGCGGCAGCGGGCAAGGTCGTCATCGACCACGATCCGATTGACGCGCTGAAATAGCCGCGTATGACGATGGATTTTCGGTTGGCGGACAAGGCGCTGGCGAATAAGGTCAAGGCCGGCGACAAGGTGAAGTTCGACCTGCCTGCCGGTGAGAAGGGAGCCTACACCGTGACCGCGATTGAGGCGGCGCACTAGGCGAATGGGTGGCGCGACAGGAGAAGGGAATCCTGTTGCACTATGGCAATATCTCTCATACGATCAATAAAATAATGCCTTTTTCTGGCATAGATGGAGAAAAGTTCTTGCGCATCGTCGTCGCTCCCGATTCCTATAAAGGCAGCGCTTCGGCGCTGGTCGTCGCCCAGGCCATGGAACGGGGCATCCGGCGGGTATTTCCAACCGCCGAGGTATGTAAGATGCCCATCGCCGACGGCGGCGAGGGTACGGTCGAAGCCTTGGTGACCGCCACCGGCGGGCAGTTCCAGCAGACCCAGGTCACCGGCCCCCTGGGTCAGCCGGTGGCCGCTTCGTGGGGCATCCTCGGTGACGGCCAGACCGCCATCATCGAAATGGCCGCCGCCTCCGGCCTTCCCCTGTTGACTCCAGAGCAACGCGATCCCCGCTTGACCACGACCTTCGGCACGGGCGAACTGATCCGCGCCGCGCTCGATGCCGGTTCACGCAAGATCATCCTCGGCATCGGCGGCAGCGCCACCAACGACGGTGGAGTCGGCATGGCGCAGGCGCTGGGCATCCGTTTTACTGGCGACGATGGCGCGGAACTGCCCCATGGCGGCGCGGCGCTGGCTCGTCTCAGGCGGATTCATCTGGAGGGTCTCGATCCACGCTTGCGGGAAACGGAAATCACCGTCGCCTGCGACGTGGATAATCCGCTCTGCGGACCGCGCGGCGCGTCCGCCGTGTTCGGACCGCAGAAAGGCGCGACGCCGGAAATGGTTGCCGAGCTGGACGCCGCCCTTGCCCACTTCGCCGCCGTCGCGACGGCGGCGACCGGACGGCAAGCGGCGGAACAGCCGGGCGCGGGTGCGGCGGGCGGCCTGGGCGCGGCCATGCTGTTTTTTACGCCCGCCCAACTGCGGCCCGGCGTCGAGATCGTGCTGGACGCCGTGCATTTCGCTGAAGTGGTCAAAAAGGCGTCCTTTGTCATCACCGGCGAAGGCCGCACCGATTTTCAGACCGCCTTCGGCAAAGCGCCGGTCGGGGTCGCCAAAGTCGCCAAGCAATTCAAAGTGCCGGTGTTCTGTCTCTCCGGTGCGCTGGGCGATGGCACGGACACCCTGTTAAGCCACGGCATCGATGCGCTGCTGGGCATCTGCGACCAGCCGATGACGCTGGAACAGGCGATGCGCGAAGGAGAAACGCTGATTGAAGCCGCCGCCGCCCGCTTGTGTCGAATCATCCGAGCGGTGCGTTCGCTGCGGTGATTTTTCTCGAAGGAAAATTCTTCCTGTCGTGACGAGCAATTCACCGCTACGGTGCATCGTCTACACTGTATTCAAGTTGATCCGACGCGCCCGTACTTTTCGAGCACGGCGCATCTCACCGAGGAGTCCGTTCCATGTCCGCTAACCTGTCCAACTACCCTTTAAACCGCCGCCAATTTTTGTCTGCGGTGTTAGCCGGTTCCGCCGTACTGGCGTTTGGCGATCTGGCATTGCCGCGCGTGGCGCGCGCTGCCGCAGCAGCAGGCCCGTTCACCCTGCCGCCCCTGCCCTACGCTGACGATGCCCTGAACCCCGTCATTTCAGCCAACACCATCGGTTTCCATTACGGCAAGCACCACCGGGGCTACGCCACCAAGCTCAATGAATTGGTCGCGGGTAGTCCGATGGCCGACCAATCGCTGGAAGCGATTATCAAAGCAACCGCCGGCAAGGCCGATCAAGCAGCCATCTTCAACAACGCCGCGCAAGTCTGGAATCACACTTTCTACTGGAACAGCCTGAAGCCCAAGGGCGGCGGCAAGCCCACCGGCGCGCTGGCCGAGCTGATCGAAAAATCGTTCGGCGATTACGACAAGTTCAAGGCCGAGTTCGCCAAGGCCGCGACCGGCCAATTCGGCAGCGGTTGGGCCTGGCTGATTAAAGATGGCGACACGTTGGCGGTGACCAAAACCGGCAACGCCGACACCCCCATCGCCCGCGGTCAGCGACCGCTGTTGACCGTCGATGTGTGGGAGCACGCCTACTATCTAGATTACCAGAACCGTCGCGCCGACTATGTGACCGCCGTGCTCGACAATCTGCTTAACTGGGAATTCGCCGCCAAAAATCTGGCGGGTTGATCTCTCGTTATCCAACCGATGCGCGATCCCAGAAAAAGCCCTCTCTCGCCGGCGAGAGAGGGTCAGCGCGAAGGGCGATCTCGCGATTACTGGTAGTTGACGATCTTGAAGTTCTGATCGGGTTCCGACCAGCGTAACATGACGTTCTTGCCGGCTTGCGGGAAGTTTTGCAGCGTGTATTCACCCGTCACGCCTTGCAGGAATTCCACCCCCAAGGTAGTGACAGTGAAATTCGCATTGCCGAATTCGACGCCATCGGCAAAAGCTCGTAGATTGTGAACGCCATTGCCTAAACTGTTCCAGTTGAAGGCGTAACCGAAGCCGTTGTTGTCATCACCGCAAACCGTGGCCGTATCCGGGCGAATGGTGCCGTAAGCGACCCGCTGTCGCGCGCCGCCGTCGATCTGCACCTCGACCTTGTCGGCTTGGCAAACCCAGCCCCGGATCAGCCCGATGCCGCTTTCGGACGAGCCTTGTTGCGGGCTTTCCAGATAAGCCAGCGAGGCGGCTTGCGGAACGACGCCACCGGCCTTGGCGGGAAGAGTTTGAGTGGCGCCCACGATCACGAAATTCTGGTGGGGTTCCGACCAGCGCACCGTGACGTTCTTGCCGGCTTGCGGGAAGTTTTGCAGCGTGTATTCGCCGCTGACACCGCGCAAGAACTCCTCGCCCAGCGTGGTCACGTTAAAGGAACTGCTGCCGAACTCCCGGCCGTCGGCGAAAATCCGCATGGAATGGGGGCCGTTGCCGAGCCGGTTCCAGTTGAAGGTGTAACCGAAGCCGTTGTTGGTGTCGCCGCACACGGACGCCGTATCCGGGCGGGTGGTGCCGTAAGCGACCTGCTGTCGCGCGCCGCCGTCGATCTGCACCTCGACCTTGTTGGCTTGGCAAATCCAGCCCCGGATCAACCCGATGCCGCTTTCTCCCGAACTCTGTTGCGGACTTTCCAGATAAGATTTATGGGTTCCGCCACAGGCTTGACCGGCAAACGGCAAGATATCCGGGATAATCTGCACGCCGGTCGAATAGATTTGATCGGGTTCGATTTCGCCGGCCGTGGGGAACGTTACCTCGATGAAGAAACCTTTCCAACCGCTTGCCGGTTGCTGCACCCTACCTACATAACTGCCATCGGATTGCGGCGCTAGCACTTCACTGGTCCAGATCGGACCCACGTTTTCCAGTCGAAAATCGCGGGCGTTGGGGTTGGTGGCCTGCCACAGCCGAACTTCCTTGGGCCGGTTGGTGGGTATTACCCGCAGCGTGTCTTCACCTTCTTTGGTCCAAGTGATTTGCGGGCTGGCCTTGTTGTCCAACACGTCATCGATCCAGGACAAGGCTTTGACGATGGTGTCTTCGCTCTGCTTGTGATCGGTGTTCGGCGTGTAGCGCAGCCACTTGGGACCGGGCAGGTCGCCGTAATAGAACCGTGAGGAATCGGTGACGAAGAACTGGTCGCCGGTGGCGTTCAGGATCAGCTTCGGCATCGTGTACCGGTCGCGGTAAGCGTAGGGATCGACCACCCGCAACAGCGCCTTGCCTTGCGGGGTCTGCATCCGGCAGGGCAGATCGAATTCCACATAATCCCGCAACGCCGGCGCGTAGAAGCCGTAAGCCTCCCAGTGATGCACGAACTGCTGGCCCAGGTTCAGCATGTCGATGGAGGCCGGGACGATGGCTTTGACGCGCTTGTCCACCGCGGCGGTCAACCATGTCGTCCAGCCGCGCTTGGAGCCGCCCATCACCAGAAATTTTTTGATCGTTTTGCCTCTGCCCGCCGCAAAATCTTGCACGGCATCCATGGCGCGAACGGCGGCTTTGGTCATCGCCAGATGAACGGCCCATTCTTCGTCGCCGGTGTCCAGCGCCTTGTCGAGGCTGTAACCGAGGATTTCATCTTCCTGCCGGCCGCGTCCCGGATCATCGGTAAAATAAAGCGGTTGGTTGGGGACCTGACGCACCACCGCCAACACCGCGCCGCTCGCGATGGACACCAAGCCGATATTCTGATCCACGCTGTCGATGGGCGCGCCGATGTTGTCGCCGCCGTCGATCAGCAAGATCGCGGTGTCGGTGCTGTCCAGGCTCAGCTGGGGAATGACGACGATGATTTCATGCTGCCAGATGGGCCGGTCCACCTCGGCGGCGGAACGCCATTGCTGGGACGTCATGCTGAGAAAGTAGGCGTTATAGCCCGCCCGATTGCTGGCGCTGTACTGGTGGTAGGTGTAGTTCGGATCCGGCTTGGCCACGTAGCGATCCAACGCCGTTTCAGCGGCCGTGGACGCGCCTGCCAGCCCGATTAACAGGGCGGCCAGCCACGGCGTATAGCGCCAAAATTCCTTGGAGGGTTTGAGCATGATGTATCTAACCTCTAATTATGAGTTAGGATGAAAACAAACAGATCACTGCCGCGACCAGCACACCGCAAACGCGATCCCCGCGGGTGAACGGACGCCGAAAATCCGAACCGAATCTAGGGTATTCCACGTGGAATATCCGCAGCCCTGTGAATCACGAGAATAGCGCGCGCTACCGAGGAGAACAACGTGTCCCTGATCATCACCGAAACCGAGAACGCCATCGGCACCATCACCATGAATCATGCCGCCAAGCGTAACGCGCTCAGCGATGCGTTGATCGATGAAATCACCGTTACCTTAGAGGCTTTCAAGGAGCAGAATATCCGCGTCGTGGTGCTGCGCGCCCCGGCCGGCGCCAAAGTGTGGTCCGCCGGTCACGATGTCAGCGAATTGCCGAGCCGGGGTCGCGATCCGCTGGGTTGGGCCGACTCCTTGCGCGTGGTCATCCGGGCCATCCAGGAATATCCGGCCCCCATTCTCGGTCTCATTGAGGGCGGCGTGTGGGGTGGCGGCTGCGAGGTCGCCATGGCCTGCGACATCCTGGTCGCCACGCCCGA
>DPWB01000001.1 GCA_003527885.1 Candidatus Competibacteraceae bacterium | reverse complement strand
GGCCCCAAAGCCGGCACTGCCCATGACGCCCCCTGCGGCGCTAGGCGCCAAGCCGGCTCCCGCGACCGCAGCTACTGCGGCGGCGGCGGGCGTCTCCGGCAATCCAGATGGTTCTTGCCCGGAATCGGCTCCAATCAAAGGCTCCAAATCCAAGATCTACCATGCGCCCGAAGGCAGGAGCTACGCGAAAACCAAGGCTAAAGCGTGCTTTGCGAGCGCGGAAGCCGCCGAGCAAGCCGGTTACCGCGCGCCAAAGAAATAATTTTTAGGTTGCCCTGATCGAACTCGCGCCCCCCTCGACGGCGCTCCCAAAAACTATTTCGGGAGCGCCGTCGAGGGGGGGGCGCAGTCGTCTGGTTTTTATTCTGTTTTTTTGTACTGTAAGAAAAAAAAGTAGCGATACAGCAAATTTCTTGGACCGGAAATGTCTCTCAAACGCGCTCGGTTTGGCCGCCCCGATTCAATGACGCACCGTATGGCCGTGGTTCAAGGGGCCGCAGCCCTTGCCAAGATCAGGCGCGGTGCGGATCGCCTCTTGGACGTAAGCCAGCGCCCGTTCGACCGAACCGCTGAGCGTTAAACCCTGCGCCAATCCGGTCGCGATCGCCGAGGCCAGCGTGCAGCCGGTGCCGTGGGTATTGCGGCTGGTCATCCGTGCGGTGGTGAAAGCTTTGGAGCCGTCGGGCCAGACCAGCCAATCGGTGACAGTCGCGCCGGCCAGATGGCCGCCCTTGACCAAGACCGCCGCCGGGCCGAGTTCCAAAAGCTGCCGGGCCGCCTTCGCCAAATCGTCGGGCTGGCGGATGGCCAGACCGCTGAGCGCTTCAGCCTCGCGGACATTGGGGGTCATGAGAGCCGCTTTCGGCAGCAAGCGTCGGACCAACGTTTCGCGCGCCGCCGGATCGAGCAGGCTGTCTCCGCCCTTGGCGTACATGACCGGGTCCACGACCACCGGAATGCCGCTCGCCGCGCGCTCCAACACCCCGGCTACGGTTTCGATGACGGCGGCGTTATGCAACATGCCCGTCTTGACGCAATCCGCGCCGATGTCCTCCAGCACCACTTGCATCTGCTGGGCGATGAAAGCCGGATCGATACCGGCGATCCCAAATACCCCTCGCGTATTCTGCGCGGTCAGGGCCGTGATCGCGGTTGCCGCGTAACCGCCGAGCGCCGTCACCGTCTTGACATCCGCCTGAATGCCTGCCCCACCGCCGGAATCCGATCCGGCCACAATTAATATGCGTCCGCTCATTGACATGTTCGTTCCTATAGGTAAGGTTAGGTTCGGCGGCCAACACGTTTTAAAGGCGTTGAGCGCCATTATTGAGGAGAACGGCTCCATGAGTCCCCTCGGCCGGTCGAGGGATGTGTCCGCCTTCCAATTCGAGGGTTGCCAACAAGAAAAATTATTCCAAGGCGTCTCTGTAACCATCATTGCGCAACGCGCCAAAAGCAGGTAGCGTACCGCGCCTTTCCCTCGGACAGCGATGAGTCACTGACTATTATGCGGGTTGAATCTCCTCTGTGCCTGTATACCGATGTCGTACCTTCTCAGTGGATCGATTACAACGGCCATATGAATGTGGCTTATTACGTGCTGGCGTTCGACCGCGCCACCGATGCCTTCATGGACTTCTTGGGCATGGGACGGGATTACCGGGAAAATGAGAAGTGCTCGGCTTTCGTGGTGGAGACACACGTCAACTACCAACGGGAGCTGGTGGCCGAAGATCCGATGCGCGTCACCACTCAACTGTTGGGTTTCGATAGCAAGCGCATCCATTATTTCCATCGGCTGTATCACGCGCGAAGAGGCTTTTTATCGGCGACCAGCGAATTGATGGTCATCCATGTGGATCTGGCCGAGCGGCACAGCGCGGTGATGCCCGCGGCAGTTTTGGACCGGTTGGGCGCGGTGATGGCCGAGCACCTGCAACTGCCGCGGCCGCCGCAGTCCGGGCGGGTGATCGGGGTGCGCTCCAAGCCGGCGGTTCAGGCTCCCGCCATGACCGTGGTGAAACCGCGAGCGCGAGCGCGGGGACATGCCTAGCCCGCAGCCGCGAGGCGCGCGGGAACCCGCTCGCCGGAGCCGGCAAAAAATCGACACGGGACGCCGTGGATTTTTGTTATGCTCCCCCTCATCGCGCGGCCACTTCGAGTGTGAATGTTGGCGAATTTTTTACAAGACGTCTTGCTGGCAGCGGAAAAGCGCATCGGACCGGCGCTGGCTCGATCCGATGCTTGGTTGCGACCGACCGTCATTTTTGTCAACGCCCTGTTAGTGGTGACGCTGGCTTACGCGTTGGCGGAATTGGCGGCGGCGCTGCTGTGGAACCGCTTGCCGCTGCCGGCCAGCGCCGCGCCGGCGCCAGGGTCGCCTTCCGGTGAGATGGCAATCGCCCAGCAGCCGGCCGATTACGCCGCGGTCGGCGCCTGGCATCTGTTCGGGCAGATGGAAGCGCCCCGGCACGTTGAAGCGCCCCCGCCGCCAGCGTCGGTCACGCCGCTCAACCTGCGCTTGGTCGGCGTGTTTTTCATCGAACGGGGCGGCAAGGCCTTGGCGCTCATCGCGGAAGGGAGCGGCCTGGAGCGGAGTTATCGGATCGGCGAGGAACTGCCCGGAGGGGCCCGGCTGGACCGGATCCAGCGCGACAGCGTCATCATCTCTCACGGTGGCCAGCAAGAAACCCTGAATCTTCCCCGGTTGGACAGCGCCGACCGGTCGCCCGCTTCAGGGGACATACCGTCGGTGTTGCCCGGCGACACTCCCGCACCCGTCGAACCACCGGGTCAACTCCCCGAACAATCGACCAATGCGAACCCGCGGCCGGTCAACGCGGCCATGATCGCGTCCCGCCTGCGCGGTGCGTCCGATCGGTCCCAGGTCTTGCAAGACCTCGCGTTCGCCAGCCCGTACGTGCAAAACGGCCGGTTTCTCGGATTTCGACTACGGCCGGGGCGGGACCGGCGGCTGATGAAACGGTTGGGCCTCGACAGCGGCGATGTCATAACGGAAGTCAATGGCGCCCGTTTTGACGATCCGCTGCAGGGTTTTTCCATTTTGCGGGAATTGGTGGGAGCCGGACGAATCGATGTGCGGGTCCTACGGCGCGGCATTGAGATTCCCTTGGCGTTTTCCTCGGGCAAGCCCACCGTTAAATGAGCGACTAGCGAACGCCGGCGTGAACCCCGACCATTGGCGATGACGATGAATAACTGGTTGAGCAAACAGCTCTCTTCTTGCGGGCTCTCCAAATCCGAGCGGGTTTTGGGCGCGCTGGCGTTGGCTTGGTTTTTGGTCCTTACGGCCCACGCCGCTCCGGTGACGCTCAATCTCAAGGACGCCGACATCAACGCCCTGGTGGAGAGCATGTCGGTTCTCACCGGCAAGAATTTCATCGTCGACCCGCGCGTCAAGGGCCGGGTGACCATCGTGTCCTCCAAACCGATGGATGAAAAAGAACTCTATGAGGTCTTCCTGGCCGTGCTGGGCGTGCATGGCTTCGCCGCCGTTCCCGGCGGCAACACCGTCAAGATTGTTCCGGCGGCCGGGGCCAAGCAAGAAAGTATCCCCACCGTCGATGGGCGCAAGGTCTTCGAACCCGACCAGATCGTGACTCGGATCATTCAGGTTCAGAACGTCTCGGTCGCCCAAATCGTGCCGATCCTGCGCCCGTTGATACCCCCGCAAGGCCATTTGGCCGCCTATACGCCCACCAATGTCCTGATCGTGTCCGATACCGCCGCCAACGTCGAGCGGGTCGCCAGCATCATCGGCCGGATCGATTTGGCCAGCAACGAAGAAATCGAAATCGTCCCGTTGCGCCACGCCTCGGCCAACGAAATCGTGCGCGTGCTCTCCACCTTGGAGCAAAACCGGGGCAAGGGCGATCCCGCCGCCGCTGCCGGCACCCCGCCACGGCTGGTGGCGGACGAGCGCACCAACAGCATTCTGCTCAGCGGGGACAAGGCGTCGCGCCTGCGGTTGCGGACCTTGATCTCCCATTTGGATACGCCGGTGAACAGCGGCGGTAACACCCAAGTGGTCTATTTGCGGTACGCCAAGGCCAAGGATTTGGTGAACGTGTTGCAGGGCGTCAGCAAGAATCTGAGCAATGATATCGCCCGCAATGCGCCGATGCCCGGACAGGGCCAAGCTCCACCGCCGGGTGGGAGCGGTAGCGGCGGCGCCAGCTTGATCGACATTCAAGCCGATGAGGCGACCAACTCGCTGGTGATCACCGCGCCGCCCGAACTCATCCAATCCATGCGGACGGTCATCGCCCAACTGGACGTGCGCCGCGCCCAGGTGTTGGTCGAAGCGGTCATCGCCGAGATTTCCGCCGAGAAGACCGCCGAACTGGGGGTGCAGTGGGGGGTGGGCGGCAACCATGCCATCGGTTTCACCAATTTCGATGCCGGCGCCAGCAGCTTGGCCAACGTGCTCGGCGTGGGGAGAACCGTGGATTCGGCTTTAAAAAACAATCTGGCGATACCTTCCGCAACGCTTGATAATATTCCCAAAGGAGTGCAGCTAGGCATTGGTGGCAGTGACTTTGGGCTATTGCTCAGCGCCTTGGCCAAGGATGCCGACACCAACGTGTTGTCCACGCCGACCGTGGTCACCCTGGACAACGAGGAGGCGGAAATCGTGGTCGGCCAAAACGTGCCGTTTGTGACCGGCACCTATACCACCTCGACCACCAATTCGTCGACCGGCACGAACAACAATGACAATACCCTGCAATCGGGCGGCCCCTTTCAAACCATCCAGCGGCAGGATGTCGGTATCACCTTGAAGGTCAAGCCGCAGATCAACGAAGGCAACGCCGTCAAGCTGGAAATCGCCCAGGAAGTCTCCAACGTGGTGCCGTCTGCCAACGCCGCCACCCAAGGTCCCACCACCAACAAGCGCTCGATCAAAACCAAGGTGCTGGTGGAGAACGGGCAGATTTTGGTCTTGGGCGGGCTGATCGACGAAAACCTCAGCGAAAGCGCGCAAAAAGTGCCGGTTTTGGGTGATGTCCCGATGGTCGGCAACCTGTTTCGCTACCGCAATACCAACCGGCTCAAGCGCAACCTGATGGTGTTCCTGCATCCGGTGATCTTGCGCGATCCGGTGCAAAGCACCCTGTATTCCAGCGATAAATACAGTTATATCCGCGACCAGCAGCTCGCCGCCCGCGAGAAAGGCGTCGATTATCTCTTGCCCGGCGAACAACCCCCGGTGCTCAAGCCGGAGCATGACGTGAAGCGGCAAGGTACGGTGCTCGCGATTCCGCCCCCGGATAAACCGTCGCCGCCACCGCCGGCGGCGCGCGAAGAGACCGCCGCTCCCAGGCCGGTGCCGCCGGCCCCCAAACGCCGGTCGGAGGCCGAACCCGCGGATTTCGGTTTCGGCAACAAATGAGCGCTGAACCCCTGCCTCCAACGCTGGAGGAGAGCGCGTCGAACGCGGCCCGGCAATTGCCCTACGCCTTTGCCAAACGCCACGGCGTGCTGGTGGTGGACGAGGAAGACGGCAAGGTCACCGTCGCTTATCGGCCCGGCATCAACCCGCGCAGCCTGACCGAATTGCGCCGCTTTCTGAATATCCCGCTGCGCCCGGTGATGGTGGCGGCGGAGCATTTCGAACGGATGTTGCAAGACAGCTACGAGGGCGACAGCGACGGCGCGGCCCGGATGATGGAGGACTTGGGCGAGGAAATCGATCTCGACCAAGTGTCGCTCAGCCTGCCCGAACCGGAAGATTTGCTGGAAAGCGCCGACGATGCCCCGATCATCCGCTTGATCAATGCGCTGCTGACCGGCGCGATCAAGGAGAACGCCTCCGATATTCACATCGAATCCTTCGAGAATCGCCTGATGATCCGGTTTCGGGTCGATGGCGTGCTGCGCGAAGCGCTCCAACCGCCGCGCGCGTTGGGGCCGCTGTTGGTGTCTCGGGTGAAGGTCATGGCCCATCTCGACATCGCCGAAAAGCGGCTGCCGCAGGATGGCCGGATCTCGTTGCGGGTGGCCGGCCGGCCGGTGGATGTGCGGGTTTCGACCTTGCCGACCGGCCACGGCGAACGGGTGGTGATGCGGCTGCTGGACAAGCGCGAAGGTCGGCTGGATTTGCGTCATTTGGGCATGGAACCGGGCAGCGAGTCGCGCTTGATCCGCCTGATCCAGCGCCCGCACGGCATCCTGCTGGTCACCGGTCCCACCGGTTCCGGCAAGACCACCACCCTGTACGCGGGACTGACCCGGCTCAACGACCGCAAGCGTAACATCATGACGGTGGAAGATCCCATCGAGTATTACCTCGATGGGATCAGTCAGACTCAGGTCAACACTAAGGTCGAGATGACCTTCGCCCGCGGCCTGCGCGCCATTTTGCGCCAGGACCCCGACGTGGTGATGGTCGGTGAAGTCCGCGACCTGGAAACCGCCGAGATCGCCGTGCAAGCCTCGCTCACCGGCCATCTGGTGCTCTCGACCCTGCACACCAACAGCGCGGTCGGCGCCATCGCCCGCTTGCGCGACATGGGGGTGGAGCCGTTCCTGCTCTCGTCCTCGCTGGTCGGCGTGCTGGCGCAACGGCTGGTGCGCCGGCTGTGTCCCAGCTGCAAGCGCCCGCATCACGCCACCCCGAGCGACTGTGAAGTGCTGGGGGTCAATCCGACCGTCCCGCCGACCATCTACACGCCCGCCGGTTGCGACCAATGCAACCAGTCGGGCTATCGCGGGCGCTCCGGGATTTTTGAGCTGGTGGTGGTGGATGAGGCCATGCAAACCATGATCCACGAAGGCCGGGGCGAGCTGGACCTCGAACGCTACGCCCGCCAGCTCAGCCCGAGCATCCGCGACGACGGCCGCCGCCGCGTGCTGGCCGGCGACACTGCGCTAGCGGAATTGGTGCGGGTGACGCAGGAGGATTAGTGCCCGCTTTTCAATATCTCGCGCTCGATGCAAAGGGCCATCAAGCCAAAGGGCTGATCGAGGCCGATACGCCGCGTTTGGCCCGTCAGGTGCTCCGGGACCGCGGTTTGAACCCGCTGGGGATCGAGGAAGTCGCCAGCCGGGAACGGCGGCGCAGCCGGCAGGTTTGGGGCCTGCGGATCAGCGCGACCGATCTGGCGCTGATCACCCGACAGATGGCCACGCTGGTGGGATCGGGCCTGCCGGTGGAAGAAGCGCTGGGCGCGGTGGCGCGCCAAGCCGACCGGGCGCGGTTGGGCGGCTTGATGCTGGCGGTGCGCACGCGCGTGTTGGAAGGTCATACGCTAGCGAACGCGTTGGGCGATTTCCCGCAAGTCTTCCCGGAGCTTTACCGGGCGACGGTGGCTGCCGGCGAGCAGTCGGGCCATATGGAAGTGGTGTTCGAGCGACTGGCCGATTACACCGAAGCCCGCCAGCAGATGCGCCAGAAAGTCGGATTGGCGCTGTTTTATCCGCTGCTGTTGACCGGCGTCGCGGTCTTGGTGGTGGCTGGCCTGCTGACCTATGTGGTGCCGCAGGTGGTGCAGGTGTTCAGCAGCCTCGACCAGCAGTTGCCGGCGCTGACCCGTGGCTTGATCGCGCTGAGCGAGTTCCTGCGGCAGAACGGCGGGCTGTTGTTGTTGGTCCTGGGCGCGGGCGCGGGCGCGTGGGTGTTGGCGCTGCGGCGGGCCGGCTTCCGGCGCCGGGTCCATCGTGCGCTGTTGCGGCTGCCGTTGGTGGCGCGGCTGGTGCGCGGCACCAACACCGCGCGTTTCGCCCGGACTTTCAGCATTTTGATGGCGAGCGGCGTGCCGGTGCTGGAGGCGTTGCGGATCTCGACGCAGGTCGTCAGCAACCTGCCGATGCGGGAGGCGGTGGAGCGGGCCGCAGCGCGGGTCAAGGAAGGGGCCAGCCTGCACAAGGCCATCAGCGCCAGCGGCTACTTTCCGCCGATGACGGTGCAGTTGATCGCCAGCGGAGAAGCCAGCGGCCGGCTGGAAAACATGCTGGAGCGAGCGGCGATCCAACAGGAGCGCGAAACGGAGACCTTGATCGCCGCGCTGCTGGGGATTTTCGAGCCTGTGCTGATTCTGGTGATGGGCGGCGTGGTGCTGGTCATCGTCCTGGCCATCCTGCTGCCGATCTTCGACCTCAATCAACTGGTGCGTTGAAGCGCCGCCCGCAAGCCCGGCCCATCCAGCGTGTAAGCGCGGGCGAAGCCGCCCACGAAACGAACCCGCAACGGGCTCAAGCGCAACAACAAAAAATCGTCAAAGCCAAAGCGCGGTAGCGACGCCGGCAGCCCTTCCTGGTAGCGCGCCGCCGATTGCCGATAATCCTCGCCGGTTCGGGGGATCGTGGCTAGGTCGCCCTGGACCATCACCCGCGCCAGCGTCTGCGGGTCCTCCTCAGCCCCTTCCGGGGCGCTGATCGCCAAGCCGGCGCGCGGGTGGGCCAGCAAGTTGCGGGTGTGGGCCGCCAGCGTGCTGAGGTGCAGCAGAAAGCCGCTGAAGTCGGCTTCCGGGACATAAGCGACCCACGAGGCTTCAGGGCCGTCCACACCCTGGGTGGCCAGCGCTGCCCAGCGCCGGGTGCGGATCAACTCGACCATCAGGCGTTGCTCGCCAAGATTCATTGGCGCTGACCTCAAAAGGGCGCGGTAACCGGCGCATCGAACAAACCATTATACGGTCTTCAGGCCGGCGGCCCCCAGCCAATCGGGGCCGCTGTCGTAGCGTTGTCCGCCACCCAGCAGGGTGACAAGGCCCGCAGTCGCTCGACCGCCGCAGTGATGGCTCCAATGGTGTAATCGATCTCCGCGGCCGTCGTGAAACGGCCCAGGCTGAAACGGATGGCCCCGCGCGCCCGAGGGGCGTCACAACCCATGGCCCGCAAGACGTGCGACGCTTCGGTGTTGGCGGAGGTGCAGGCGGAACCGGTGGAAAGGGCGATGCCGGGAACGGCCGCCAACAGCGCTTCGGCGGCGATGCCGGCAACGCTGAGGTTGAGGATGCCGGGCCAGTGATGTTCGGGATGCCCGTTCAGCGTGACGGCGCCCAAGCCCGCCAGCGCCTGCCACAGACGATCGCGCAGTCGCTGGAGACGCTCGCGCTCTTCCCCCATTTCCGTGCGGGCAATCCGGCACGCTTCGCCCAAGGCGACGATTTGGTGGACCGGCAGAGTGCCAGCCCGCAAACCGCGTTCCTGACCGCCGCCGAACAACAGCGGTTCCAGCCGCACCCGGTTCGGGCGCTGCCGCACGAACAAGGCGCCGATGCCCTTGGGGCCATACAGTTTATGGGCGCTGAGGCTGAGCAGATCAATGTTTGAGGTAATGAGTTCAAGGGGGAGCTTGCCGGCGCTTTGCGCCGCGTCGACATGTAGCAAAATCCCCCGAGCGTGGGTCAAGGCGCCGATGGCGGCCAAGTCCTGTACCGTTCCGGTTTCGTTGTTGACGTGCATCAGCGACACCAGGACAGTGTCGGGGCGCACGGCGGCGGCGACCTGTTCGCGAGCGATTAACCCGCCGGGATCAGGGTCCAGGTAGGTGACGGAGCAACCGTCCGTTTCCAGCCGCCGGCACACATCGAGAACCGCTTTGTGTTCGGTTTTACCGGTGATGAGGTGGCGGCCGCGCCGCGCGTACCCGCGCAGGGCGCCGCGCAAGGCCAAGTTGTTGGCCTCGGTCGCGCCCGAGGTCCAGACAATTTCGCCGGGCTCGACATGCAGTAGCGCGGCGACCTGCGCTCGCGCCGTCTCGACCGCTCGCGCGGCCGTTCGGCCAAAAGCGTGGGTGCTGGACGAAGGGTTGCCGAAAATGCCGTCCTGGGTCAGATGCTGGCCCAGCAATGCCGCTACCCGTGGGTCGACCGGCGTGGTCGCGGCATAATCGAGGTAGATCGGCAACCGCATCATGTCATGGCGAGATCGCTCAGACGGCGGCGACAGATATCGGGATCGGTTCGTGGGAGTGGCGCTCGCGCCGCCGTGTGCTATTTTGCCGGCGCACCACTTCGCAGACGGCCGGCCGTTCCACGAACTGCGCCAACGTGATCCCTTCCAAGAAGGTGAAAATCTGCCGGCTCAGATCGGTCCACAGCTCATGGGTCAAGCACCGTCGGCCTTCCTGGCAATTCTCGTGGCCGAAACAACGGGTGGCGTCCAGCCGTTCGTCGACGGCGCTGATGATGTCGGCCACCGTGATCTGGTCGGGGAACCGCGCCAACCGGTAGCCGCCGCCTGGGCCGCGCACGCCTTCAACCAGGCTACGCTTGCGCAGTTTGGCGAACAATTGTTCCAGATAGGAGAGGGAAATGCCCTGACATTGGGAAATTTCGGCAAGCGTGACAGGACCGTAGCGGTCATGAATCGCCAAATGCATCATTGCAGTAACAGCATACCGACCTTTCGTTGAAAGTCTCATGAGTATGACCCTGCTGGTGGCCCGATGAAAATAACAAGCGCTAATTCCTGACTATTGAGTATGGAAAATATAGTAGCCGACAATATTAGTCAACTATTCAAGAAAAATAGCCTTAAATTTTAAGAGTGGATGGCGGACCGGGAGGTGACGGGGAGGGGCTTTCGCTGAAGCGGTGGCCTTGACGCAGGCAGTAATTCAGCCATTTGAACAGGAACCGGTTGATCTGCCAGCGCCGATGGAGGAGCGTGCCGTCAGCGTGCTGAAAACTGAATCGCTCCGAATCGAATGCGGGAAGACCGCGGAGTTGGGCATTCAGCACCTCGGCCAGCCGCGCATCGTGATAGATGCGAATGCGCAGGTCGGGTTCCGGGAAAAGGCCAGCGCGCCCGCTAAAGTAGTAGGTCAGGCTCACCTCGCTGGTATAGCGAAAACGTTCGATCAGCCGCAGATGCAGGTCCAAACCGTCCGGTATGTGGGATATCAAGGCGGCAGGCTGTTTCGGGAGCGTCGGAATCAGCCGGCGCATGTTGATGTAATTGCACTCGTATAAATCCATCAATGCCGGGAAGGTGCCCGGCTCATTGCGCGCCAGCGAACGGACGTGGGGTGGAGAGAGTAAAATCATCGCTTTCGAGTACTGGCTTGAAGCAAGCTTTCCAAGCGCCAGTCGTCCGCCTCGCAGCGCAACACCAGGCTTTCGTGCCCGTGCCAATCACCCAGCACCACCCGTCGCGCCGGCAGACCGTCGAGCGTCCAGTCGTGGACGGCGGGCCGGTGGGTGTGGCCGTGGATC
>DPWB01000308.1 GCA_003527885.1 Candidatus Competibacteraceae bacterium | reverse complement strand
ATCAACCCGATGCTGGGCCATCGCGGCGTCCGCCTGGGCCTGACCTATCCCGAAATCTACAAGATGCAGATTCGCGCCATTTTGGAAGCGGCGGCGGAATGCATCCAGGAGAAGATCAACGTCCACCCGGAAATCATGGTGCCCCAGGTCTGCACCGTGGAGGAGCTCAAACGGGTCAAGGCGCTGGTCGACGAGGTGCTGCCGCAGGTCGAGGCCAAATACGCGGTCAAGGTGCATTTCGAGTTCGGCACCATGATGGAGGTGGTGCGGGCCTGCCTGCGCGCCGAGGAGATCGCCGGCGTGGCCGAATTCTTCTCCTTCGGCACCAACGACTTGACCCAGGCCACCTTCTCCTTCTCGCGCGAGGACGCCGAGAACAAGTTCCTGCCGTTCTACAATTCGGCCGGCATCCTCAAGGACAATCCGTTCGAGGCGCTGGATACGGCCGGCGTCGGCCAGTTGATGTCGTTCGCGGTGACCAACGGCCGCAAGACCCGCAACGGACTCAAGGTCGGTATCTGCGGCGAGCAGGGCGGCCACCCGCGCTCGATGCGGTTCTGCCACTACGCCAATCTGACCTACGTGTCCTGCTCCTCGCCGCGCGTACCCATCGCGCGGCTGGCGGCGGCGCACGCCAAGCTGCTGGAGGGAGATTACCGGCCTTAAGGCGCTTTAGCCGGCGAGCGGCGCGAATTTCGCGCCGCTCACATGAGGTATTTGTACTAGGGAGGGCGGCTTCGGCTGCCCTTTTGCAATTTCCTGTCGTTCTGTGGTCTGCCGAATCGATTTGGATGCCGCCGCCGGTTCACCAGTCCGCCGACATCCTCGGGAAAATGGGATGACGCCCGAACGAAAATCGCTGGTCCGGGCCTAAGCGGGCGTGGTGCAATAGGGTTTGGTGCGTTCGGAATTAGTGATTACGGGCTAAAGAGAGGTTTCCATGCGCTGGAGAGGTGGCAGAGAAAGCGATAATGTCGAAGATCGGCGTGGCTTCCGGGCGGCCCCCGCCATCGCGGGCGGCGGGATCGGCACGGTCGCTATCGTATTGATCGCGATGTTCTTTGGGATGGATCCTACCGTGCTGCTGGAGAGCATGGGGCCCAGCGCCGTTTCGGTCCAGCAACCGGCGCCCGCGCCGGCCGGTCAGGATGAAGCGAGCAAGTTCGTCTCGGTGGTCCTGGCCGATACCGAGGATACTTGGCGCGGCCTGTTCCGTCAGCTGGGCGGGACTTATCGGGAGCCGAAGCTGGTGCTGTTTTCAGGCATGGTGCAATCGGCCTGCGGCTATGCCCAGGCCGCCGTCGGCCCGTTTTACTGCCCGGCCGACCAAAAGGTGTACGTCGATCTGAATTTCTTTGAGGATCTCAAGACCCGCTTCCGGGCGCCGGGTGATTTTGCCCAGGCTTATGTCATCGCGCACGAGGTGGGCCACCACGTGCAAAATCTGATGGGAATTTCCGACAAGGTCGAATCCTTGCGCGGTCGCCTGGGGGCCGCTGAAGGGAACGCGCTATCGGTGCGGGTAGAATTGCAGGCGGATTGTTTTGCCGGGGTTTGGGCAAACCACGCCGAGAAAGCCCGACAAATTCTGGAAACGGGCGACATCGAGGAAGCGCTGAATGCCGCCACCGCCATCGGCGACGACCGGTTGCAGAAGCAGGCCAGGGGCTATATAACGCCGGATTCCTTCACCCACGGCAGTTCGGCGCAACGGGTGCGCTGGTTCAAGCAGGGGATCACCAGCGGCGATCCGCGCCAGTGCGACACCTTCAATGCCGCGCAGTTGTAGCTCGCCCGCTGCGGCGCCCAAAGGTGTTTGCGGCCGTTCTGCCCGCGGACGGGTAAGCGTGCCCCGACATGGCCGAGCCGCCCGAAAAGCCGTACAGAAATGCCTCCGGCTTTAACGGTGGGCAGGCATAGCTGGTACAATAGCGACCGCTATGCCCATCCACGACGACAAACTCAAGGCGCTCGCCAGCCGAGTATTGACCGTTGAAGCGGAAGCGGTCGCCCAGCTTGCCGCGCGGGTCGATGACCGCTTCGCTCGGGCTTGCCGCTTGCTGCTGGCCTGCCAGGGCCGGATCGTTGTGCTCGGCATCGGCAAGCCCGGCCACATCGGCGGCAAGATCGCCGCCACCCTCGCCAGCACCGGGACGCCCGCCTTCTTTGTCCATCCCGCCGAAGCCAGCCACGGCGACATGGGCATGATCACCGCGCGGGACGTGGTATTGGCTCTGTCCAACTCCGGTGAAACCGACGAAATCCTCACCCTGCTGCCGTTGATCAAACGGCTCGGAGTCCCGTTGGTCGCTCTGGCCGGCAATCTCGGTTCCACCTTGGCGCAAGCCGCCGATGTCTGCATCGATGTCAGCGTTTCGCAGGAAGCCTGTCCGCTAGGGTTGGCCCCGACTTCCAGCACCACCGCGACGCTGGCGATGGGCGACGCCTTGGCGGTCGCCTTGCTGGAGGCGCGCGGTTTCACCGCCGAGGACTTCGCCCGCTCTCATCCGGGCGGGCGGCTGGGGCGGCGTCTTTTGCTGTTGCTCGATGATGTGATGCACACCGGCGAACAGATGCCGCGCAGCGCACCCGATGATTATTTGCGCGATGCGCTGCTGGAAATGAGCCGCAAAGGCCTGGGGACGACCGTGGTGGTGGATGCGCACGACCGGGTGCTGGGGGTCTTTACCGACGGCGACTTGCGCCGGGCGTTGGATCGTCAGGTGGACGTGCATTCCGCTCGTGTCGCCGAGGTCATGACCCAGAGTTGCAAGACTATCGCGCCCGGCACGCTCGCCGCCGAAGCGCTGCGGATGATGCAGCAATATAAGATCAACGCTTTGCCGGTGGTCGATGGGTTGGGTCGGCTGGTCGGTGTGCTCAACATGCACGATCTGTTGCGGGCCGGCGTACTTTGAGCGCTGCGGCCGCCACGCTTTCGCGGGAGGACTTGTTACGCAAGGCGGCGTTGGTCCGGTTGGCGATTTTCGATGTGGATGGCGTGCTGACCGACGGGCGCCTCTACTTGGGCCATGACGGTAACGAGTTCAAGGCGTTTCACATCCGCGATGGTCACGGTCTCAAGATGTTGATGGCGGCCGGCATCGAAGTGGCGGTGATTTCGGGCCGACATGCCGCATCGGTGGAGCGACGCCTCGGCGACCTCGGTATCCGGCTCGCCTATCTGGGCGTCCAGGACAAGCGGGTCGCGTTGCGCGATTTGCAAGCGCGGCTGGGTCTGAGCGCCGAACAAATGGCCTATACCGGTGACGATCTGATCGATCTACCGGTCATGGCGCGGGTGGGGTTGGCGGTGGCCGTGCGAGACGCCGACCCTTTTGTCGGGCAACACGCCCACTGGCGGACCCCGAGCCGCGGCGGTCGCGGCGCGGTGCGAGAAGTGTGCGAACTGCTGCTGGAGGCGCACGGCCAACTCGCCGCCCTGCGCGGTCGCTATCTCGAATGAGCCGGGGACCCGTCCCGGTCCGGGGTTGGTTCTATCTGGCGGGTTTGCTCCTGCTGGCGGGCTTGAGCTACGGCGCGCTGCGGTGGGTGGAAAACGCCATGCGAGCGGCGGCGCCGGCGGAAAGTCAGGCGCCGGTCTTGACCGTCGAGCGGTTTCGCGCGGTGCGGATGAATTTGGCGGGCTTGCGAGAATACGTGCTGGAGGCGCCTCGGCTGAACCAATTGCCGGGCCAGCGCGGCACGCAAATCGAGCGACCGGTGCTGGACTGGTATCAGCCGGACGGCGAGACGCGCGAATGGCGCTTGCGGGCCGATCAGGGCTGGATCGCGGCCGATCAGAAGACGATGCGCTTGGAAGGGGCGGTGGTGATGACGCGCGCCGCCGACAGCGGCAAGGCGCCCGTCGAGGTGACCACTCGCGACGTGCTGATCCGCCCCGCCGACCGCTACGCGGAGACCGTCGCACCCGCGCGGGCGGTCACGCCCGGTGGCGAACTCCGGGCCGTGGGCGTGCGCGCCTATCTGGATCGGGAACGATTGGAACTGCTTTCCGAAGTACGAGGTTATTATGCACCACCGAATCGCTAGGGCCGCGTTCGCGGCGGCGACCGTGTTGGCGGCGCCGCTGGCCGTCGCCCTGCCCGAGGACCGCAACCAGCCGATCAAGCTGGAAGCCGGGCGCGGCCAACTGGACCAGAAAACCGGGGTCAGCGTCTATGAGGGCAACGTGGTCATCAGCCAGGGTTCGATGCGTCTGACCGCCGACACCGCCACCATCTACGTCAAGGACAACAGCTTCCAAAAGATGGACGCGACCGGCAATCCGGCCACCTTGCGCTACCAGCCGGCCGCCGACAAGCCAGAAATCCAGGGTGCCAGCAAGCGGGTCGAATACGATGTCGGCAGCGGCAAGGTGGTCCTGACCGGCGGCGTGCGGGTCGTGCAGGGCCAAGACACCTTCAACGGGGAGCGCCTGGAATACGATCTCAAGGATGACGTGATCCGGGCCAAGGGCGCGGGGCAGAACGGCCGCATCCAGTTCACGATCCAGCCGAAAGCGCAGAATCCGACGCCGGCTCCGAAGAAACCCTGAACCATGGCCCGGCTCATCGCCAAGGAAATCGTCAAGCGCTACCGCAAGCGGGTCGTGGTGGATGCCGCCTCGCTGGAGGTCGCCAGCGGTGAAGTCGTCGGGTTGCTCGGCCCAAACGGCGCCGGCAAGACCACCAGTTTTTACATGATGGTCGGACTGATCCAATGCGACGAAGGCCGGGTGCTGTTGGACGAGCGCGATCTCACCCACTTGCCGATGCACGCGCGGGCGCGGTTGGGGGTCGGTTACCTGCCGCAGGAGCCTTCGATCTTCCGCCAGCTGACGGTCCTGGAGAACGTGCTGGCGATCCTCGAAATGCGCCGGGACCTCGGTCGGCCGGCGCGGCGGCCGGTGGCCGAAGACCTCCTGCACGAGCTGCACGTCGGCCATCTGCGCGACAATATCGGCATCAGCCTGTCGGGCGGCGAGCGCCGCCGCGTGGAAATCGCGCGCGCCCTGGCGGCGCAGCCCGCTTTTATTTTGCTGGATGAGCCTTTTGCCGGCGTAGACCCT
Organism: Candidatus Competibacteraceae bacterium; assembly: GCA_003527885.1. GTDB lineage: Bacteria > Pseudomonadota > Gammaproteobacteria > Competibacterales > Competibacteraceae > Competibacter_A. Next base: position 6,392 of record DPWB01000308.1, on the reverse strand, counting down.
TTGTCAGTTCTTGATATCCAGCGTATCATCAAACACCTGTGTGAACGTAACATTGGTGTTCTGATCACCGATCACAATGTTCGGGAAACTCTAGGCATCTGTGATCGCGCCTATATTCTCAATGAAGGGCGGGTGATCGCCGAAGGCGAGCCGGCGCTCATTCTCGACAACCAACACGTTCGGCAAGTCTATCTGGGCGAATCTTTTCAACTTTGATGCAGGTAGAATATCGGTGTGATCCTTGTGCATTTTCCCCATGCCTTTCCAAAACCGGCTAGGATTAACTGACGACAGGATGGGTTGCCCAGAGTGTTCTTAGATTGAAGGATTATGAGACCGTCATTTCAGCAGACGCTACGCCAGACCCAGCAACTGACCATGACCCCGCAGTTGCAGCAGGCCATTCGCCTGTTGCAACTGTCCAGCCTGGATCTGGAAACCGAGGTCCAGGCGATCCTGGATTCCAATTTGATGCTGGAGCGGAGCGACGAACCGCAAGAGCTGCCGGTACAGCCGGAAACCCTGGTGACGCAGGCGGCGGCCGACTCCGGCCCCGAGACCGAACTCGATATCAGCACCGGCACGCTGCCGGACGAATTGCCGGTGGATAGCGCCTGGGAGGATGTCTACGAGCCTTTCGACGGCGCGACCAGCTACTCGCGGGGCGAAGAGGAAGAGTGGGATATTTACGAGCGCTACGCCGGAGCCGGCGAATCCCTGCGGGATTATCTGTACTGGCAGATGCGGCTGACGCCGTTCGGCGCGCGGGAACTGGCGCTGGCCACGGCCATCATCGACGCCATCAACGAGGCGGGTTACCTGACGCTGTCGCTGGAGGAGATTTGCCAGGGCGTGCAGGATGAAGCCCCGCTGACGCCGGCCGAGGCCGAAGCCGTTTTGAGGGTGGTCCAGCATTTCGACCCCCAAGGCGTGGGCGCCCGCACTCCGGCGGAATGCCTGCTGTTGCAGCTGGAGGTCATGCCGTCGGACACGCCGTGGTTGGACCAGGCCCGCCGGTTGGTCGAATGGCATTTGGAATTGCTGGCCGACCGCGATTTCAATGGCTTGATGCGTCGGCTCAAGGTCTCGCGCGAGGACTTGCAAGGCATCGTGGGCCTGATTCAATCGCTGGACCCCCATCCGGGCGAGCGCCTGTCGAACAGCGCGCCCCAGTACGTCGTGCCGGATGTTTTGGTGTATCGGAACCGCGGTGTCTGGCGGGTCGAGCTGAACCCGGAAAGCACGCCCAAGCTGCGCATCAACGCCCGTTATGCGGCCCTGACGCGGCAAGCCCGGCACAACGGCGACGCGGCTTACCTCAAAAACCATTTGCAGGAGGCACGCTGGTTTCTCAAGAGCCTGCAAAATCGCAACGAGACGCTGCTCAAGGTCGCTTCCAGCATCGTCGAGCGGCAGCGGGAGTTTCTGGAGCGGGGCGACGAGTCCATGAGGCCGCTGATCCTGCGCGATATCGCCGAGGAGCTCGGCATGCATGAATCCACCATCTCGCGGGTGACCACGCAAAAGTACATGCATACGCCGCGCGGCATCTACGAGCTGAAATTTTTCTTTTCCAGCCATGTCGGCACCAGCGATGGCGGCGAGTGCTCCTCGACCGCCATCCGCGCCATGATCCGCAAGCTGATTCAAAGCGAGGAGCCCGGCAAGCCCCTCAGCGACGATAAAATTGCCAAGCAGCTCGAAGCGGAGGGGATTCAAGTGGCGCGCAGGACAGTGGCAAAATACCGGGAGGCGATGTCCATTCCCTCTTCTTCGGATCGCAAGCGCCTCGTCTGAGCGGACGGGGAAACCGCCCCGTCGGGGGCTTACAACAGAGTCGGGATACGCCCTTTGAGTCACGCCGTGGATTCGCGCAGGGAAGTTTCATGACCCGGCGATTCCCTCGGAGAACACTGGCCAGTCAGGAGCCCATGCCATGCAAATCAAATTGAGCGGACACCATGTGGAAATCACGCAAGCGCTCCACGATTACGTGCACGACAAGTTGGAGCGTATCGAGCGGCATTTCGACAACGTCACCAGCGCCCAGATCATTCTCAGTGTGGAGAAGTTGAACCAAAAGGCTGAAGCGACCATTCACGTGGCCGGTAACGAGCTGTTTGCCGATGCCGTGGACGAAGACATGTACGCCGCGCTCGATGCCCTGATCGACAAGATCGACCGTCAAATCAAAAAGCATAAAGAGAAGCTGACGGACAAGCATCGCGGTGAAAAGGCGCGCAGTTATCCCGAGCCTTGAGCCTGCGGGGGCGGCGATGGATATTACGGACCTGATCGATAGCGACCGGATCGTTTACGATTGCGAGGTCGCTAGCAAGAAGCGGGCCATCGAAATCATCAGCGAATTGCTGGCCAGGGGACAGGCCGATCTGACAGCCCGGCCGATCTTCGACAGCCTGATCGGACGAGAGCGTCTGGGCAGTACCGGTCTGGGGCATGGGGTGGCCTTGCCGCACGGCCGGTTCAGTCAAAGCCAGCGAGCGATCGGCGCGTTTGTCAAACTCAAAAAGGGGGTGGATTTCGATGCCATCGACCGGCAGCCGGTGGATCTGATTTTCGGGTTGCTGGTGCCGGATCACTATACGGACGAGCATCTCAAGATTCTCGCCTATCTGGCCGAAATGTTCAGCGATCGAGGCTTTTGCCAGCACTTGCGGGAGGCCGGGTCCGATCGGGCGTTATTCCAACTGCTCGGGGCCTGGAAACCCTCGACCATCGATCTGCCATGAACCAACCCGTCCAAGCCCAAACCGTCTTTCAGCGACTGGAAGTCCTGATCGACGTGTGTTGGGTCGGAGGCGCGGCCGGCGCGGCGCGCACGTTGTGGCCGGAGGCCGGGAATCTCCCCCTTTTCGGCCGTTTGAACTGGGTGCAGGCGCCGCGCTTGCAAATTGTCGGTTCGGAGGAGTGTCGCTTTCTGGACCGACTGGAGCCGGCGGTGCGGGAGAGCTTGCTCCGCCGCCTGCTGGAGCCGCCGGCCGGGGCGGTCCTGATATGCGGCGATTCCGGGCAGGCCGAGGCATTGCGCGGGCTGGCCGACGCCTTCGGCACGCCGCTTTGGCACACCAGCGTCGCGCCGGCGGCCGTGGTGGAGCAACTCGGCCACTATCAGCACGAGCTCGACGCGTCCACCGTGCTCCACGGCGAATTGCTGGAAGTGTTCGGGATGGGCGTCCTGATCACCGGGGCCAGCGGGGTCGGTAAGAGCGAACTGGCGTTGGAGCTGATCAGCCGGGGTCACCGGCTGATCGCCGATGACACCCCGACCCTGACCCGGGTGGCGCCCAACGTGCTGGAAGGAACGTGCTCGGCCACTTTGCGCGATTTGCTCGAAGTGCGCGGCCTCGGCATCCTGAACATCCGGCGGATGTTCGGGGATAGCGCGATCAAGCGTAACAAGCGGGTGCGCCTGATCATCGAACTGGTCAAGCTGGAGGAAATCCGGGCGATACCCGAGTCCCGCTTGCAGGGGTTGCGGGCCAACCGGGTCATCCTGGGGATCGGCGTGCCGACCATCACCCTGCCGATCGCGCCCGGCCGCAACCTGGCGGTGCTGGTCGAATGCGCGGTGCGCGATCACATCTTGCGGTTGGGCGGTTACCGGGCGGAAGAGGATCTGATGGCGCGCATGCAGAAAGCTATGGCGGAGGCCGTGCCGTGCGAATAATCATCGTCAGCGGCCTGTCTGGGTCCGGCAAGACCATCGCCCTGCAAACGCTCGAAGACTTGGATTATTACTGTGTCGATAACCTGCCGTTCAAGCTGATCTTGCCGCTGACGCGAGAGATTTTGGCCTCCAGCGACACCTTGACGCCGGCGGTGGCGGTGGGGGTGGACGCCCGCAATTTCATCGACGAGCTGCACCGCTTTCCCGCCACGCTGGCCGAATTGCGCGCCTGCGGCGATTTGGACGTGGAAGTGTTGTTCTTGCAGGCCGCCGACGAGATTTTGCTCAAGCGCTACAGCGAAAGCCGCCGCCGGCATCCGCTGGATTTGGGTGACGTGTCCCTGGACGAAGCGATCCGCCAGGAGCGGCGCCTGTTGGAGCCGATCGTCGCCTGCGCCGACCTGATCGTGGACACGAGCGACACCAATATTTATGAGTTGCGGGAGCTGGTGCGCGCCCGCCTGCACGAGACGCCGCGCGAGGCCATGTCTTTGCTGTTCGAATCCTTCGGGTTCAAGAACGGCGTGCCGGCCGACGCCGATTTCGTCTTCGACGTGCGCTCCCTGCCCAACCCGCACTGGGAGCCGCAGTTGCGCCCGTTGACCGGCCTCGACCAGCCCGTGATCGATTTTCTCGAAGCCCAGCCACAGGTGTCGGAAATGATCGCCGATCTGTGTCGGTTCTTGGAACCGTGGCTGCCGGAATTCGAAGCGAGCGAGCGCAGCTATCTGACGGTGTGCATCGGCTGTACCGGCGGGCAACACCGCTCGGTGTTCATCACCGAAGCGCTGGGCCGCCATTTCGGCGCGGCCCGCGATTATGTCATGGTCCGCCACCGAGAGCTAAACTTAACCAAGTAACCCCGAGCGGCCGTGGTCACGTCGGCCGGAAATCATGGAGTTGAGTGGAGTGTTAAAGCGGGAAATTGTCATCATCAACAAGCTAGGCTTGCACGCGCGCGCCGCCGCCAAGTTCGTGACCCTGGCGGCCGGCTTCGACGCCGAAATTCGGCTGGCGCGCGGCAGTCGCGAGGTCAACGGCAAGAGCATCATGGGGGTGATGATGCTGGCCGCCGGCTGCGGAGCGCAGGTGGTCTTGCAAGCCAGCGGACCCGAAGCCGAGCTCGCGCTCGAACAATTGGAAAATTTGATACTCCGCCGTTTCGACGAGGCCGAATGAGAGGGTTCCTCCATGCCGTTTTCGTTACATGGCATCGGGGTTTCGCGGGGCTATGCGATCGGTAGGACTTACCTACTGCAACGCAACCAGCCGGAAATCACCGAATATACGATCCCCGATGCCATTGTCGAGGATGAGGTCCAGCGTTTTCTGAACGGCTTGGATCTGGCCCGGCAGCAGTTGCGGGAAATCCGCACGCGCGTCCCGCCCAGCGCCTCCAACGATATCAGCGCTTTTATCGACACCCACCTGCTGATGCTGGGCGATGTTTCGCTGACCGAAGCGCCAGTCAACTTGATCCGCTCCCTGAAGTGCAACGCCGAATGGGCCTTGAAAGTGCAGCGGGATTTGTTGGTCCAGGTTTTTGAAGAGATGGACGATCCCTACCTGCGCACCCGCAAGGACGATGTGGAGCATGTGGTGCGGCGGGTGCAGCGGATCTTGGTGACCGACGACCCCGCCTACCTGACCGAGGCGGACTATTCCGAACTGGCCAACAGCCGCCTGGAAGGGCGCATCGTCGTCGCCGACGACCTGACCCCGGCCGACACCATTTTGATGCAGCATCAGGGCGTGCTGGCCTTCGTCACCGAATATGGTGGGCCTTTGTCCCACACCGCGATTCTGGCGCGCAGTTTGGGCATTCCGGCGGTGGTGGGCGCCCGCAACGCGCGCAGCTACCTGGGCAACAACGAAGCGGTGATCGTGGACGGACGGCAAGGGGTGATTCTGGTCGGGCTGGACGAGCGCATCCTGCGTTACTACCGCCACAAACAGCAGGAAGAACGCCGGCAACAGCGCGAGCTGAACAAACTCAAGGGCAAACCGGCGATCACCCGCGACGGCGTGACCATCCGGCTACAAGCCAATATCGAGTTGCCCGAGGACGCCGTGGCGGTGCGCGAGGTCGCGGCCGATGGCATCGGCCTGTACCGGACCGAGTTCCTGTTCATGAACCGGGGCGACAGTCCCGACGAAGAGGAGCATCTGGCGTCCTATCTGCATGTGATCAAGGTCTTGGAAGGCAGCCCCATCACCATTCGCACCGCCGATCTCGGGGCCGACAAACAGGTGGACGGCGGCCGGGGCGGGCCGGTCTGCACCAACCCGGCGCTGGGCTTGCGGGCGATTCGGATGTGTTTGAAGGATCTGTCGATGTTCCGCCCGCAGTTGCGCGCCATCCTGCGGGCTTCGGCCTACGGCCCGGTGCGGATGATGATCCCGATGCTGTCCACCATCCAGGAAGTCTTCCAGGTGTTGCGGCTGGTGGCTGACACCAAGCGGGAACTGCGGGAGCGGGGTCTGGCCTTCGACGAGCGGATGCCGGTGGGCGGCATGATCGAAGTGCCGGCGGCGGCAGTGTGCGCGGCGCAGTTCGCGCGCTATCTGGATTTCCTCTCCATCGGCACCAACGATCTGATCCAGTACACGCTGGCCATCGACCGGGTGGACGACGAGATCAACTACCTCTACGATCCGCTGCATCCGGCGGTGTTGATGCTGATCCGCAACACCATCCGCGCCG
>DPWB01000106.1 GCA_003527885.1 Candidatus Competibacteraceae bacterium | reverse complement strand
TCATGCGTCAAAAGCATTTGGAACTCATGGTGGGCATTTTCGTCGCCCTGGGGTTGGCGGCCTTTCTGCTGCTGGCGCTCAAAGTCAGCGATATCGCCAGCATCGGCGAAGACAAAGGCTATCGGGTGACGGCCCGTTTCGAGAACATCGGCGGTCTCAAAATCCGTGCGCCGGTCACCCTGGCCGGCGTGCGGATCGGCCGCGTGACCGGCATCGACCTGGACCCCCAACGCTTCGAAGCGCTGGTCACGCTGTCCATCGAACCCCAGTACGATCGCTTGCCGGCGGATTCGAGCGCCAGCATCCTCACCTCCGGTTTGCTGGGGGAGCAATATGTCGGCCTGGAACCGGGCGGCATGGACGATCATCTCAAGAACGGTAGCGCTTTGAAGCTCACGCAGTCGGCGCTGGTGCTGGAGAAACTGATCGGCCGGATGTTCACCGACGCCGCCTCGCGCGAGCCGCCGGCCAAGACGCCTTGAGTTCCCGCGCGCCAAGCCGTTTCTCCGTCAGCCGAAACCGTCCGGCCGCACCATTGACCCCCTAGGAGTCGTTGCACCATGAGACGTAGTATCGCCCTCTGTCTGCTGTTACTGGCCCTGGGCTGCGGCTCGGCCCATGCCGCCGCGCCGCCCGAGGCGGTCGTCCAGGACACCTCGACGCGGATGCTGGAGGCCCTGCGCGCGAACCGGGCCGCCATCGAGCGCGAGCCGAGCCGGATTTACGAGCTGGTCAACCGGATCGTGTTGCCGAATTTCGATTTTGAACTGATGTCGCGCTGGGTGTTGGGCCGGGCCTGGCAACAGGCCACTCCCGAACAGCGCGGCCAGTTCACCGAAGAGTTTCGCACGCTGCTGGTGCGGACCTACGCCAAGGCGCTGCTGGAATACTCCAACGAGCCCATCCATCCGCTGCCGCAAGCCGGCGCGCCGGCCGGCGATGAGGCGACGGTCAAAACCGAGGTCCGACCCAAAACCGGCCAACCGATTCAGATCAACTACAACATGCATCGCGGCGGCGACGCCTGGAAAGTTTACGATGTGACCGTCGATGGCGTCAGCTTGGTCACCAGTTACCGCGGCACGTTCGCCGACCGGATTCGCGCCAGCGGCATGGACGCGGTGATCGCCGACCTGCGCCAGCGCAACGCGCGGCCCGCCCGCTGATGGCTACCGCAACGGCGGAACGCGTCGGCGACACGCTGCGGGTTCGCGGCGACCTGGGTTTCGATTCGGTCGCGGAGCTGTGGGCGCGCGCCGAAACGCCGCTGCTCGACGAATCGGTCTTGCGCATCGATTTGGGCGGCGTGCGCCGCTCCAACAGCGCGGGCGTGGCGCTGTTGGTGGAATGGCTGCGCGAGGCCCGGCAGCGCCAGCAGGCGCTGCTTTTCACCAACATTCCGGCGCAAATGCGGGCGATCATCGAAGTTGTCGACCTGGAAACGCTGCTGCCCGGCGCGTGAAAAACCGTCCTGTCGAGCGAGCGTTTTTCCGGTCAACCGACCCGCCGCTTTCAGTCCTGGAACCCTTACCTTCGGTGGTGCCATGCAACCCCAAGACATCGAGAAATTGATCGAACAGCATCTGCCCGGCGCCCGGGCCATGGTCAGTGGCGCTGACGGTGTGCATTTCGAAGCCGTGGTCATCAGCCAGGACTTCGCCGGCAAATCGCTCCTGCAACAACACCGGCTGGTATACGCCGCCTTGGGGGGACGAATGGAACGCGAGGAAATTCACGCCCTGTCCCTCAAAACCTACACGCCGGATGTCTGGCGCCAGCAATCAACCTGACCGGCAAACCCTTTCCATGAGCAAATTGATTATCAATGGCGGCGTTCCGTTGCACGGCGAACTGCGCGCTTCCGGCGCCAAGAACGCGGTGTTGCCGATCCTGGCCGCCACCCTGCTGGCCGACGGGCCGGTGATCATCAGCAATGTCCCGCATTTACAGGATGTGACCACCACCATGGAACTACTGGGCCGCATGGGCGTGGACCTGGTGGTGGACGAGCGGATGAACATCCAGGTCGATCCGCGCTCCATCCGAACCTTTCAAGCCCCCTACGAACTGGTGCGGACCATGCGCGCCTCGATCCTGGTGTTGGGTCCGCTGGTGGCGCGCTTCGGGCAAGCCGAAGTCTCCTTGCCGGGCGGCTGCGCCATCGGGTCGCGGCCGGTGAATTTGCACATCAAGGGCCTGGAGGCGATGGGCGCCGATATCAAGGTCGAGAACGGTTACATCCGCGCCCGCGCCGACCGCCTGAAAGGGGCGCACATCGTGCTGGATCTGGTCACGGTGACCGGCACCGAAAACCTGCTGATGGCCGCCGTGCTGGCGCGGGGCACCACCGTCATCGAGAACGCCGCCCGCGAACCCGAAGTGGTCGACTTGGCCGACTGCCTCATCGCGATGGGCGCCAAGATCGGCGGCGCCGGCACCGACACCCTGGTGGTCGAAGGCGTCGAACAGCTCCACGGCACCCACTATCAGGTGCTGCCAGACCGCATCGAAACCGGCACCTACCTGCTGGCGGGCGCGATCACCGGCGGCCGGGTCCGGGTCAAGGATACCCGCCCGGACACGCTGGAAGCGGTGCTGCTGAAACTGGAGGAAGCCGGCGCCCAGGTCAACACCGGCCCCGACTGGATCGAAGCCGATATGATCGGCCGCCGCCTCAAGGCGGTCCGCATCCGCACCGCGCCCTATCCGGCCTTCCCCACCGACATGCAGGCCCAGTTCGTGGCCCTCAACGCCGTCGCCGACGGCGTCGGCATGATCACCGAAACGGTTTTCGAGAACCGCTTCATGCACGTCAACGAACTGCAACGCATGGGCGCGCAGATCGAGCTCGAAGGCAACACCGCCGTCAGTATCGGCGTGCCCAAACTGACCGGCGCGCCGGTGATGGCCACCGACTTGCGCGCCTCGGCCAGCCTGATTCTGGCGGCGTTGGTCGCGGACGGCGATACCGTGCTGGACCGCATCTACCACATCGATCGCGGCTACGATTGCATCGAGGAGAAACTGTCGCACCTGGGCGCGCGCATCCGCCGCACGCCCGGTTGACCGACGCCATCATGACCGCGCCGTTGACCATCGCCCTGTCCAAGGGCCGCATTTTCAAGGAGACCTTGCCGTTGCTGGCGGCGGCGGGCATCGTGCCGACCGACGACCCCGAAACCAGCCGCAAGCTGATTCTCGACACCGATCAGCCGGACGTGAAGCTGGTCATCATCCGCGCCACCGACGTGCCGACCTACGTGCAATACGGCGCCGCCGATCTGGGCGTGGCCGGCAAGGATGTGTTGCTGGAGCACGGTGGCGAGGGGTTGTACGAACCGCTCGACTTGAAGATCGCCCGCTGCCGGCTGATGGTCGCCGGCCACCCCGAACGCCCTTCCCGCTCGGGCCGCCCGCGTATCGCCACCAAGTTCGTCAACACCACCCGGCGTTATTTCGCCGATCGAGGCCGGCAGGTGGAAGTGATCAAATTGTACGGTTCGATGGAGCTGGCGCCGCTGGTGGGGTTGGCCGATTACATCGTCGATGTGGTGGATACCGGCAACACCTTGAAAGCCAACGGCTTGGCGCCGCTGGAACACATCGCGGACATCAGCTCGCGGCTGATCGTCAACAAGGCGGCCATGAAAATGAAACATGCCCGGATCAAGGCGATCATGGCGCGCATGGCCGCCGCGGTGACCGCTTGATCGGCCCGTACTCCCCGCCCTGCTTCCGGCCAGACCGGAACCTCAACGCCTGAAGTTGCGATCATGCCCGCTATCCAACGCTTGAATACCGCCCGGCCCGATTTCTGGTCGCGCCTGCAAACCCTGACCGCTTGGGAAGGCGTCGCCGATGAAGCCGTGACCGCCGCGGTGCGCGAAATTCTCGCGCAAGTCCGGGCGCGGGGCGATGCGGCCTTACTGGAATTCACGCATCGCTTCGACCGAACAGCTGCGGTTCGGGCCGCCGACTTGGAAATCCCCGCCGCCCGGCTGCAAGGCGCGCTGGCCGGCATCCCCGCCGCCCAGCGCGCGGCGCTGGAAACCGCCGCTGCCCGGATCCGCGCTTACGCGCAGCGGCAGAAACAGGAATCCTGGAGTTTTACCGAACCCGACGGCACCGTGCTCGGCCAACAGGTCACGCCGCTGGATCGGGTCGGCCTGTACGTACCGGGCGGCAAGGCGGCCTACCCGTCCTCGGTGCTGATGAACGCCATCCCGGCCAAGGTGGCCGGCGTCCCGGAACTCGTGATGGTGGCGCCGGCCCCCGACGGCGATGCCAACGACTTGGTGTTGGCCGCCGCCGCCGTGGCCGGCGTGGATCGGGTGTTCGCCATCGGTGGGGCGCAAGCGGTGGCGGCGCTGGCCTACGGCACCCCCACCGTGCCGCGCGTGGATAAAATTGTCGGACCGGGCAACATTTACGTCGCGGCCGCCAAGCGCCAAGTTTTCGGTACGGTCGGCATCGACATGATCGCCGGCCCGTCGGAAATCCTGATCGTCTGCGACGGCCAGACCGATCCCGATTGGGTCGCGATGGATTTGTTCTCGCAAGCCGAACACGATGAGGATGCCCAACCCATCCTGATCAGCCCGGACGCCGCCTTTCTGGATCGCGTCGCGGCCCGTGTCGAACGGTTGCTACCGGAGATGGAACGGCGGGACATCATCGCCGCCTCCCTAAACCGGCGAGCCGCGCTGATCCAAGCGCTCGATCTGGAAGAAGCCGCGCAAGTCGTCAATTTCATCGCCCCCGAACATCTGGAATTATCGGTGGAAAAACCCCGGGAACTGCTGCCGCTGATCCGCCATGCCGGAGCGATTTTCCTGGGTCGTTACACCGCCGAGGCCTTGGGCGATTACTGCGCCGGCCCCAACCACGTGCTGCCGACCTCGCGCACCGCCCGCTTTTCCTCGCCGCTGGGCGTATACGATTTTCAAAAGCGCACCAGCCTCATTCACTGTTCGCCGGCGGGCGCCGCCGCGCTGGGCCGCACCGCTTCGATCCTGGCGCGCGGCGAGGGGTTGACCGCCCATGCCCGGTCGGCCGAGTACCGCCTCCCGGAGCGGCCATGACCCACCCCTGTTGGAGCCCGGTCGTTCATCGGCTCACCCCCTACGTGCCGGGCGAGCAACCCAAGCTCGCCAACCTGGTCAAGCTCAATACCAACGAAAATCCCTACGGGCCGTCACCCAAGGTGTTGGAGGCGATCCGGAGCGAGTTGTCCGACGCCCTACGCTTGTATCCCGACCCCAACGCCGAGCGCTTGAAACAGGCGATTGCGGATTATTACCGGGTCACGCCCGCCCAGGTGTTCGCCGGCAACGGTTCGGATGAGGTGTTGGCCTTTATTTTTCAGGCGCTGTTCCAGCATCCTGCGCCGCTGTTGTTCCCGGACATCACTTACAGCTTCTACCCGGTTTACTGCGGCCTGTACGGCATCGCTTACGAAATTGTGCCGCTGGCCGAGGACTTCACGCTGCGGGTCGCCGACTACCGTCGTCCCAACGGCGGCATCATTTTCGCCAATCCCAATGCGCCCACCGGCTGTTTGCTATCGTTAGCCGACCTCGACAAGCTGCTGGCGCACAACCCTGATTCGGCGGTGGTGGTGGATGAAGCCTATATCGATTTCGGCGGCGACACCGCCATCGGGCTGATCGACCGCTACCCCAATCTGCTGGTCGTTCAAACTCTTTCCAAATCGCGCTCGCTGGCGGGGCTGCGGGTCGGTTTCGCGGTCGGTCACGCCGGGCTGATCGAGGCGCTGGAACGGGTCAAGAACAGCTTCAACTCCTATCCGCTGGACCGGCTGGCCATCGCCGGCGCGGCGGCGGCCTTCGCCGACCGCGACCACTTCGAACGCACCCGGCAAGCGGTGATCGCCGGCCGGGAATCCGTCAGGACGGCCTTGCGAGAACTCGGCTTCGAGGTGTTGCCCTCGGCCGCCAATTTCCTGTTTGCCCGCCATCCCCGCCGCGACGCCGCCGAACTGGCCGCCGCCTTGCGCCAGAAAAGCGTTATCGTCCGCCATTTCCGCCGACCGCGCATCGAGCAATTTCTGCGGATCACCGTCGGCAATCCGGCACAAAACGCCGCTCTGCTGGCTGCCCTCGGCGAAATTCTAGAACCCCGCCAATGGCCCGGTTAAGCGAGTTGGTCGCCTACGCCGATCACTTGCTGGCGGTTGAAAACTTCACCGATTATTGCCCGAACGGCTTGCAGGTACAGGGCCGGCCAGAAGTGAAAACGCTGATCGGCGGCGTCACCGCCTGTCAGGCGCTGCTGGATGCGGCGGTCGGATATCGGGCGGACGCCGTGCTGGTCCATCACGGCTACTTCTGGAAGGGCGAAGACCCGCGCATCACCGGCATGAAGCGGCGTCGGCTCGCCACCCTGCTCCGTCACGACCTCAGCTTGCTGGCCTACCACCTACCGCTGGACGCTCACCCGGAACTCGGCAACAACGCTCAGCTTGGCCGTGTGCTTGGCCTGACCGTCACCGGCACCGCCGATGGCAACAGCCGTACGCCGGGGCTGGTTATGCTGGGCGAACCGGCCAGCCCGCTGCCGGCGGATACTTTCGCCGCTCTCATCGCTGCCCGGCTCGGCCGAAAACCGCTGCATGTAGCCGGTGACGATAGACCTATCCGCCGGTTGGCTTGGTGTACCGGCGGCGCGCAATCTTACATCGAGCTCGCGCTGAGCGCGGGCGTCGACGCTTTCCTGACCGGTGAAGCCTCCGAGCAAACGGTCCACTTCGCCCGCGAGAACGGCCTGCATTTCTTTGCCGCCGGCCACCACGCCACCGAACGCTACGGCGTGCGGGCCTTGGGCGGGCAATTGGCTCAAAGATTGTCGTTAAACTTCGTTTTTGTCGACATCGACAATCCGGTTTGACGTTCGGCTGCCCGTTGAAAAAACCGGTGAATACCATTGAATAAATACGGTATGCAGGCTAAATTCTACAATAGCGGTTTAATGTTTCACTGCATCGACATTGTTTTGAAATAGTTTCATGACAAAGCTATTCTCCCGATAGGCCAATTATTATGTACTTACAAAAAACTAATGCTTTGCGCGGGCATGAAAGGAAGGTTGGATGGATCGGTTCGAAGCTTGGCCAATCTTTTCTTACCCTATTAGTGGGCCTGTGCTTGGCGCCCGCTTGGAGCGGCGCCAAAGAAGCGGGCGTTACCGACAAAACGATCCGCATCGGAGCGACCACTCAATTGGAAGGGGATTATAAGTTTTTTGGCCAATCCCAAAAGCAGGGCATGGAAGCGGCGCTGGCCGGTCAAGCGGTGCAAAAGCGCGCCATCGAGTTCGAGCAACGCAATGATTTTTACGATCCCGCCAAAGCGGTTGAAGGCGCCAAGGAGCTGATCAACAAAGGTATCTTTGCAATGGTGCTCAGCGGGGGCACCGCCACCACCAAGGCGGTGCTGCCGGTGTTGGCCGAGAATAAAATACCGGCCTTCGGCTTTTATACGGGCGCGGGCTTTACCGGGCCGGGAGATGTGCTCAACTTCCGGGCCAGCTACGCCCAGGAGGTGGAAACCGCGGTTGAGACTGGCTTGACAACGGGCATCAAGCCGACCGAGGTGTGCGCCTACGTCCAGAACGACGCCTACGGAATGAGCGGCCTGCAAGGGTTTCGCACAGCTCTGGCCAAACGGTCCGGCAGCGAAGCCATCGTCGCCAAGCTCGATCAGATCCTGGCTTTGTCGGGGGACAATCCAGAGCGTAACAATCTAGGTCCAGTCGGCGTTTATCAGCGCGACACCACCAGTGCAAGGCCAGGCTACCTGTCGCTCAAAAAATGGGAAGCGGACAGCGGCAACCGGTGCCGTTTGGTCGCGACCACGGCACTTTTCGACCAAGCCGCCGAATTTATGGGCTATGCCCGCTATAAAAACGAACCCTGGATATTCAGTTCGGTCTCGGCGGCAGCCGGTGATCGCTTGGCCGTGTTATTGAAGGGGAAAAACGTAGCGGATAGAGTCATCGTCACGCAAGTCGTCCCACCGCTCGATTCGCCGCTGCCGATAGTGGTGGAGGCGCGCAAGGCCTTAGCCAATACTCTCAACACCATATCACTGGAAAGCTTCATCGTGGGCCGACTGTTCGTCGCCATCATGCAAGCGATCGACGGGCCGTTGACCCGAGAAAATTTCTTGAAAGCCGCCCGCCGCCAGCCTTACGACATCGGTGGGGTCAAGGTCGATTTCACCACCGACAATCAAGGCTCGGATTACGTCGGCCTGACCCTGCTGCGCGACGGTCAGTTCGTACCGGTCACTTCACAAGAAGCGGCGGTGCTGTTCAAGTAGCCAGCAAGCTTCAAACCACCCCAGCTCCGGGGGACGCCTCTGACCGAACCTTTCGGTTCGCCCTCCCGCCGCCGGCGGCCCATCCGGTCCGAACCCCGCACGGGCCGCCGGACGCTGCGTCCGCCGGCTTCGAGCGACAAGCGCGTAGACCCTAATACCTTCCTTGGGTTATAGTTTTGCCATACCGCGAAAACGGCGGGAGTTCACGCTGAAAGGAGTTTGCGCACCGTGTGGCGCGCCCCAGAAACCGGCTGGTTTCGACATAATAACAACTCCCGGTCCGGCTCCGGCAAACACGAAACCCGTGCCTACCGTTTGCGTGGTCAACCCATCCATAATCTAACGATAAATATCACAACAGGAGACTGCGTATGAGTACGGTAGATGACGTCGATCTCGGCAGACGTCGCTTTCTGACCGCTACGGCTACTGTGGTCGGCGGCGTAGGCGTCGCGTTCGTCGCCGTCCCATTCTTAAAATCCTGGTCGCCCAGCGAGCGGGCCCAGGCCGCCGGCGCCCCGGTGGAAACCGATATCAGCAAATTGGAAGACGGCGCCTTGATGACGGTGGAATGGCGCGGCAAACCGGTTTGGTTTTTGAAACGCAGCAAAAAAATGTTGGATGACTTGCCGACCCTCAAAGGGGAATTGCTCGACCCTAATTCCGAAGTGGCCAGCCAGCAACCCAAGTACGCGCAAAACGCCACCCGTTCCATCAAGCCCGAAGTGTTGGTGCTGGTCGGCATCTGCACCCATCTCGGTTGTTCGCCCAC
>DPWB01000092.1 GCA_003527885.1 Candidatus Competibacteraceae bacterium | reverse complement strand
GCCGCCGCGCGTGCTGTCGTTCAACGAAGAAGACGCCCGGCAGACTTTCCAGCTCGGTAACGCCGTGTTCATGCGCAACTGGATTTATGCGTGGGCGCTGGTCAACGGTAAAGATAGTCCGGTAGCCGGCAAGGTCGGCGTCGCCCCGCTACCCAAGGGCGGTCTCAAAGGCGCTCCCGCCAGCACGCAAGGCGGCTGGCAACTGGCCGTCTCCAAATACTCCAAAAACCCGGCGGTGGCGGCCGATCTGGTGCGCTATTTGACCGGCGAAGCGGTGCAGAAGCAGCGGGCCGTCGCCGGCTCTTACGCGCCGACCCTCATGCATTTGTACGACGATCCGGAACTGGCGGCGGCCCAACCTATTTTCGGCGCGCTGCGGCCCATTTTGGAACATGCCGTCACCCGGCCCGCCGCCCGCGCCGGCGCCGGCTACATGGCGGTCACAACGCATTTTTGGGATGCCGTCCATGCCGTGCTGGAGGGCCGCGCCACGGCCCCGACCAGCCTGAGCGGGCTGCAAGACCAACTGCGGTCGCTCAAGGTTCGTGCCGGCCAATAATCATAGCGCCGATCGGCGCTCACTGTGGAGGCTCGCCATGCCAGTCATTCCCGCCAGCGACCGTTACCACGCCATGCCTTACCAGCGCTGTGGCCGCAGCGGGCTGGCGTTGCCCGCCATTTCCCTGGGGCTGTGGCACAATTTCGGTGAGGTCGACGTTTTCGCCGACGGCCGGGACATGGTGTTGCGCGCGTTCGATCTGGGAATCACCCATTTCGATTTGGCCAACAATTACGGACCGCCGCCGGGTTCGGCCGAAGAAACCTTTGGCCGGATTTTGCGGCGGGATTTGCCGAGCTACCGCGATGAACTCATCATCTCCACCAAGGCGGGCCATCGGATGTGGCCCGGTCCCTATGGCGACTGGGGGTCGCGCAAATATCTAGTCGCCAGTCTCGACCAAAGTTTGCGGCGGTTGGGGCTGGATTACGTGGATATCTTATATCATCATCGTCCTGACCCCAACACTCCCTTGACGGAAACGGTGGGCGCACTGGACCACCTCGTGCGGCAGGGCAAGGCACTGTATGCGGGCATTTCGGCCTATTCGCCGGAACAGACCCGCCAAGCCGCGCGGCTGTTGCGCGAGCTGGGAACGCCGTGCCTGATCCACCAGCCGCGCTACAGCCTGTTCGACCGGGGGATCGAACAGGGGTTGCTGGCTGTCCTGGCGGAGGAAGGGATCGGCTGCATCGTGTTCTCGCCGCTGGCACAGGGATTGCTGACCGACAAATATCTCGATGGCATCCCCGACGGTTCCCGGGCGGCGAAGGCCCACGGCTTCCTGCGGCCCGACGACATCACCCCGCAAAAGCGCGCACAAATCCGGCGACTCAACGACATCGCCCGGCAGCGGGGCCAGACCCTGGCGCAGCTGGCGCTGGCCTGGGTGCTGCGGCATCCCGGCGTGACCTCCGCGTTGGTCGGGGCCAGCCGGGTGCAACAGATCGAAGAGGGCGTCGCAGCTTTGCACGCCGCAACGTTCCAGCCGGAGGAACTGCAAGCCATCGAGACGGTCTTGGCCGCTTGATCCACCGCGACGAACCCGGCTCCGGCCGATAGTCGACGCCTTATTTTCGAGCGACGGCGGGGTCGTTTTCACTCGCTTGGTGCGTGGCTGACTCACATGTTTTCTCTCAAAGTCCGACCCGGACACCCGGCCTTTCTCGATTTACCGTGGCTGGACTCGATCGTCGACTGGCCCGGCGAACGTTTCGTCGAGCTGCCGCGCGGACCCTCCCGGCATGAAGTCCGCTTCGTGGTTTACGAACAAGGGCTTTACGTCGTCAAGGAACTGCCGCGCAACGCCGCCCGGCAGGACTATGAAGTCCTGCGGGCGCTGGAAACCAAGGATGTCACCGCCGCCGTGCCGGTCGGCATCGTCGAGGGCCGGCATCCCGATCATGGGGCGGAGCGTTCGGCGGCCATCATCACCCGCTACCTGGAACACTCCTTCACCTACCAGGATTTGGTGCAGGATCACGATTTCGGCGCTCGCCGCGAACAGATGCTCGACGCTTTTGCCGGGTTGCTGGTGGAGTTGCACCTGGCCGGCTGCTTTTGGGGGGATTGCTCGCTGGCCAACGTGCTGTACCGCTACGACGCCGAAGCCATCGAACCGATCATGATCGACGCCGAAACCGCCGTGCTGCGCGAGTCCTTGTCCGAAGGCCAGCGCGAGGAGGATCTGGACATCATGACCCTCAATGTCGCCGGCGGCATGGCCGACATCGCCGCCGCGCGGGGATTACCCATCGATGACGCCGATCTGACGCTGGGCGAAGATATCGCGGAACGTTACCGGAACTTGTGGCGGGAGTTGACCGAAACCCGGACCATCGCCCCGGAGGAGGGGTTCAAGATCACCGAAAAGATCAATCGGCTCAACGAGCTCGGCTTCGATGTGGATGAAGTGGACTTGCTGCCGGCCGACGGCGGCGGCCGGTTGCGGATGAAGGTTAAAGTCGGCGGGCGGAATTTCCATTCCGCCAAACTCCAGCGCCTGACCGGCGTCGAAGCCCTGGAACGCCAGGCCCGGCAAGTGCTTTCGGACCTGCACTACTATCAGTGTTTGACCGGGGCCACCACCGCCACCGGCAAGGAAGTGGCCGCCGTGCGCTGGCGGGTGGGCATCTTCGAGCCGATGTTGGAGCGGTTGCGGGCGATGGCCGAGATCGCCGACCCCATCCAGGCTTATTGCGCCGTGCTGCGCCACCGCTATCTGAAATCCTGCGAATGCGGCTGCGATGTCGGTACCGAAGCCGCGTTCCAGGATTGGCTGGCGGTGGACCGGCCGGATTATTGACCCGCCGCTAACGATTCGGGCGCCAGCGATAACGCCGCATGGACCAAGAACAGCCGACACCCCCGTTCCCGGCGCGTCAGGCGCCCGCCCACACCGCTCGCCCACCAGGGTATCCGGTGGAACTCGAACAGGTTTTGTCCTTGCGGGACGGCCGCGCGGTGTTCGTCCGGCCGATCATTCCGGCCGATGAAGTGGTGATCGAACGCGAATGGCGTCGCGCGGACACGGAAACGCTCTACCAGCGCTTCTTCACGGCGCAACCCAAACTCGATGCCCGCCGCCTGCATTCGCTGGTTCATGTCGATTATCGGTCGCGGCTGGCGCTGGTCGCTTTTGGCGAGGACGGGCAGGGCGCCGGCGTCGCCCGCTATGAAAGCGGCCCCGGTCAGGAACAGGCGGAAATCGCTTTTGTCGTGCATCCGGCTTGGCGGCGGATCGGGTTGGGGAGCGCGCTGCTGCGCCTGCTGGCCGATGCGGCGCGGTCGCGCGGCATCCGGCGGCTGACCGCGTTGTGCCTTCAGGAAAACCGGGCGATGACCGAGATGCTGGCGCGATTCGGTTTCGAGTTGCCAGCGGCGGATGCCGGCGTCGCCACGGCTATCAAGGTGCTTTGATCGGGTTTCGCGACCGCCGCGCCGCGCGAAGAACGGCGGTCGCGGGCCGACTCTCGAAATCCGGCGATTCCGAGAGCGCGGGACCCGTCCGCCGCTGTCCGTACCTCAGAACCAAATTTCCATCTGGGTTCCAAACAGCCAGCGGTCGCTGCCGGTGAATTGGGTATTACCGAAGAAAGAGTCGCGGTCTGCTTCAGTATCGGTCAACAGATCGGCATATTTGAAGCCGTTCAGGCTTTTATCCCAGCCCAAGTAGCTCACCATGAACCGCAGTTCCGGCCGCATGAAGAATTCGGCGGTGTCCAGCTTGAACGTGGGCGCGATGGTCAACCGATAAAAACTCCCGCTGGCCGAGTTGTTGACGCCCGGCGTTTTGGTGCCGTTGTCAAGATCCATATACTGATAGCCCGCATCGTAGACCATTTGGAAGTTCTGCGTGATGGCCTGGGCGAACCGCAGATCGAGAGAGGCCCAGTTGTATTCGTCGCCCTTGGTATAGCGATCCGTGCTGTGCTCGGCCATCAGTCCCGCCGCGACCTGCCAGCCGGGAGCGATTTGGGTGCCGCCGTAGGTAAAGGCGCGCACCGCCTTGGCATCTTCGGTCAAATCGCCGTCGGCGCCGATATTTTTAGCCTGCGCTCCCAAACCGTGGCCGTAGATGATTCCGCTTTTCGAGTTGCCTTTGCGCAAGCCGTAGAAGCTCTTGTCGTCGCCGTAAGCCACCATCGCGTGGATGCCGTTGCGCGCCGCGTCAGCTTTGCGGTCGGCGTTGTCGTTGGCGTTCATGATCGAGAGCATGAGCTGCCAATAGTTGGGCGAATCGGGGCTTATATTGAAGTAGTTGTTGCTGGAGAGAACGTAATTCTGGACTTTCATGCTGGAGCTTTCGACGACGCCGAAATCGCGGCCGTACAGCGACAGGTTGGTTTTCCAGGTATCGCTGGGCTTGACGTCATAAATACCGGCGCCGGTGCCTGCCAGGAAGACGATATCCGAGTCGAAAAGGTGGATGTCGAAGTTGTTGCGGTCGAACCGTTTGCCCACCCATAGGATCGAGTCCTTGAACGCGCCGGTGAAGCTGGGCAGGTTGCCGAGCTCCGCGTACACTTGGCGGACGTTCAGTTGGCTGTCGGCGGCGGTCCAGTCATTGTTGGTATCGACGCCGTCGGCGATCATCAAGAAATACTTGGCGTAAGCGCCGTTGGCCAGGGTCTGCCTCATCTGCAAGTCGGCTTCCATGTACTTGTCTTGCTCCACTCCCAACCGGCCGACCGACGCGCCGAGCCGACCGGCCGGACTCATGTAGGGTCCTGTCCCTTTGACGCCGTTAAAGTTGTCGTCGAACAGCGTGCCGGCGCGGGCGTAGGCCTTGAAGGTAAATTCCTTGGTGGGTTCGCCGGGTTTTGCGGCCGGGGCGACCGGAGCCGCCACTTGTTTGGCTTGAACTTCTTCCACCTGTTGGACTTGCGCGTCGGTCTGCCTGACCTTGGCTTCAGCTCGCTTGGCGCGGGCTTCGGCTTGCTCCGCCCGCATTTCGGCTTGTTCGATACGCTTCTCCAGGTTCGAAAGCCGTTTTGCCAGCGTGCTCTTGCCGGCGGCGTCAACCGTGGTAGCGCCGACCATCAGAGCCAGGGCGATACTGATGCTCAGTGTGGTTTTTTTCATAATTATAGGTTTCCTCGGTGTTGTGGGCGTAAGAGGCTGTATGGAAACCAACTCGCCAATCACAACTCGCTTGCAAGAATCAGCTTCTTTAAAGCTCCACCCGGGTTCTTGCATTATTAATCATGGTTTTCATACAGATTTAATGATCGTGCGCAAGTGCACAATAAGTGTAGCAACAAAGTTGCCTTATTGCCGAACAACGAAAGTTCCAGCTTGGAGACCGGGGTCGATGTGTGGGCCGACGCGGCCTGTTGTTGAGCCGCAACCGGTTCACGTGGCGGCGACTTGTTCCAGCCACAGGACCTGATAGGGATCAAGGGACACTTCCGACCAGCTATCCAGCGCCTCGCCCTCCACGCGGTCGACCAGTTCCCCTTCAAAACTCATGTCGCGAACCCGGTGGCGGGGAACGGTCTGACGGTGTTCGGTGAAGTTGGCCAGCACCAGCAAGCGGCCGCGGGCGCTGGCGCGAATCATGCCGAAAACCTGTTCGTTGTGGGTCCAAACCGGGTGGCAACGGGCTTGGGCGTGCAGGCTTGGCAGGTTTTTGACGGTTTGGATCATGGCGCGGACGCCCTGGAAAATCCGGGCGGTGACCGTTTGCCAGTCGTGCCGTCGTTCGGCCTTCTGCCAATCCATGAACGGTCGGTGCAGCCAGCGGTTGTCGGCGGCGAGGTCGGGATCGTCGAGATAGCGCCGGTCGTTGAGCAAACCCAGTTCGTCGCCCATGTAAAGGGCGGGGATGCCGTTGAAGGCCAGGATCATGGCGTGCAGCAGCAGGATGCGGCGCGCGGCCAGGTCGGTTTCCCGCCAGTCCCGCTTTTCGATGGCGGCTTCCAGGCCGGCCAGGGAGGCCAGGGTGCCGCTGATCCGCCGGTCGCCGGTCTTGGGATTGTGCTGGAAGGTAGCGCCCCGGGCGAAGGCGCCGGGGAAGCGGCCGCTGTAGAAGTCGCTGAGAAATGCCCGGTGCAGGAAGCCGGATAGGCCGACGGCGGCGGCGTCCTCGTCGCGCACCGCCCAGCCGATGTCGTCGTGGCAGCGGACATAGGTCAGCCAGGCGCAACCGACGGGGGTGTCGGGCATGTTTTGCAGGGCGTGGGTCATCAGGACCACCCGCCGTTCGGCCAGACTGCTCCACAGCAAAACCATGAAGGCATTGTGATAGGCGATCTCGCATTCCTTGTGCGTTGCGGCACCCGAGCCCAGATAGGGCAACAGCTTGTCGGGAGAAACGATGGCTTCGGCCTTGAAGATCAGGCCCGGTGCGGCCAGCCGGGTCAGCGCCCGGAAAACTTGTAAAATCGCGTGCGCCTCCGGCTGGTTCTGGCAGTCGGTCTTGAGCCGCTTCCACATGAAGGCGACCGCATCCAGCCGCAAGATTTCCACCCCTTGATTGGCCAGAAACAGGATAGTGTCCAGCATCTCGGCCAAGACCACCGGATTGGTGTAGTTCAGATCCCACTGGTAGCCGTTGAAGGTGGTCCAGACCCAGCGCTGGCACCGGTCGATATAGCTGAAATTGCCCGGCGCGAAGTCGGGAAACACCTCCGGCAAGGTCATTTCGTACTGGTCGGGCATGACCCGGTCGGGAAACAGGTAGTAATACTCCTGGTAGACCGGATCGCCGGCGACCGCCCGGCGGGCCCATTCGTGCTCTTCGGCGGTGTGGTTGCACACCAGGTCGACGCACAGGCTGATGCCTTCACGCCGCAAGGCGGTCGCCAGTTCGCGCAAGTCGTCCATGGTGCCGTAGGCGGGATTGACCTGACGGTAGTCCATGACGGCATAGCCGCCGTCGTTGGCGCCGGGGCGGGGCTTGAGCAGCGGCATCAGGTGCAGGTAGGTGATGCCGAGCTCCTTGAGGTAGGGAATTCTGGCTTTGACGCCGATGAGATCGCCGGCGAAGCGGTCCACGTAGCAGACGTAACCGACCATGCCGGGCTGTTGGAACCAGTCGGGTTCGCCGGCGCGACGCAGGTCGAGCAGGCGCAATTCTTCCGGCCGAGCGGCGTAGGCGCGCGCCGCGATGGCGAGCAGGTTGGCGAGCTGCGCGATGAAGTCCGCGCGCCCGCCGTACAGCGCGTTCAGCGGCCGCACTACATCCGGCAGATGTAGGTCGAACCGGATGCGGAAGATGGCTTGTTCCAAGGGACCCATCGACCGCAAGGGGCCTCGCAGCAGGCCGTCGAGCAACTTTTGCGGGTTGAGGTCACCGGCGACGGATGCGCTATTCATGAATTTTCCGGAAGTGGGTAATGGATCGTTTCCGCGGGGAGATGGCATTACACTAATAGC
This sequence comes from Candidatus Competibacteraceae bacterium, assembly GCA_003527885.1. Taxonomy (GTDB): domain Bacteria; phylum Pseudomonadota; class Gammaproteobacteria; order Competibacterales; family Competibacteraceae; genus Competibacter_A. The sequence goes on along the minus strand of DPWB01000092.1, from coordinate 6,747 downwards.
ATAGGCCGCCCTTGAGGCGCACAAAAGGTTATTGGGCGCAAGAAGCTGATTCTCGGTCATTCCCGGCCCGTTTACCTCGTAAAAGGAGCCCCAGCATGGCGGACGCGATTTGCCTTGGCGAACTGCTGATCGATTTTGTTCCCACCATCACCGGTACCGGCTTGATCGACGCGCCGGCGTTCGTCAAGGCGCCTGGGGGAGCGCCGGGCAATGTCGCCGTCGGCCTGGCTCGGCTCGGTACCACGAGCGCTTTCATGGGCAAAGTCGGCGACGATGCGTTCGGCCATTTTCTGGCCACTACCTTGGCCGAGACCGGGGTGGATGTCGGTTCGCTGCGTTTTTCCAGCGAGGCGCGCACCGCGTTGGCGTTCGTCTCGCTGCGCGCCGACGGCGAACGGGAATTCATGTTCTACCGCCATCCCAGCGCCGATATGCTGTTCGCACCGCGGGAGGTCGATGTCGGCGCAATCAAACGGGCCAAGTTGTTGCATTTTGGCTCGATCAGTCTGATCGGCGAACCCTCGCGCGGCGCCACCTTGCACGCGGTCGATACGGCCCGCGCCGCCGGCTGTCTGATTTCCTACGACCCCAATCTGCGACTGCCCTTGTGGCCGGACGTGGATGCCGCGCGGGAAGGGCTGCTGCTCGGCTTGAAAAAGGCCCAGATCGTCAAGATCAGCGACGACGAGACGGCGTTTCTGACCGGGTTCAGCGATCTGGAGCAGGCTTGCCAAGCGCTCTGGCACGACGGTTTGAAGCTCGTGGTGGCCACGCGCGGGCGGGCGGGTTGCGTCTACTTCACGCCCCGATTTACCGGCGCGGTCGACAGTTTCAGCGTCGAGGCGGTCGATGCGACCGGGGCGGGCGACGGGTTCGTGGCCGGCTTGTTGCACGGGTTGCTCGCCGATCCGGCCGCGTTCGACAACGAGGCTCGCTTGCGCGAATGGTGTCGCTTCGCCAACGCGGTCGGGGCGCTGGCGACGACCGGACGCGGGGCGATTCCGGCGTTGCCGGACCGGGAAAAAGTGTATGCTTTTCTGAATGACCGGCAGGCGGACGCCAGTCGCTCGCTCTGAAACGCGCGCGACCTCGCCATCGAAGCCAACCGGGAAACCGTTAAACTCGTTTGTAGGTTCATGACCGAAACTGGAACGACCCCTTCCATCCCACCCACGCTGTTGAGTGTCACTTGGCCTTTTGTCGCGGGCTTCCTGGCGATCATGACGGTCGGTGTTTTCAGCCTCGAAATTCTGATGGCGGCGCGCAGCTTCAGCTACGGTGAGAATCTGTGGGCCAAAAACCAGAAAAGTGCGACGTTTCAACTGTTGCGCTACGCGCAGACCGGCGATCCGCTGGCCCTGCAACGGCACGATACCGCGATGGACATTCACCAGCATTTTCGCAAGGGACACGCCGCCGCGATCGGGACCCCCTACCGGTCAGCCATCGTTTTGGAGGAATTCGGCAAGGCTGGAATAGCGCCGGCGGACATCGAGAAAGCGGCGTGGCTGCACCAAACGTTTCGCCACACCGAGATGGTCCGCAAAATCTTCAGCCTGTGGTCCGAAGGCGAAGCGGTGATGGCCCGCCTCGAACCGCTGCGCGCCGAGCTGGCGGCTTATTACCGGCAAAACCGCGATGATTCGCGGCGCTTGGCCGAAATCGCCGCCGAAATCGATGAAATCGACCGCTCGCTGGAACCCAAGGAATTCGAGTTCAGCCTGATGCTCGGCGCCATGGCCCACCGGGTCTACGGGCTATTGCTGGCGGTCGAGGTGCTGCTCGGATCGGTGCTGCTGGTCGCCATCGTGTGGCGCACGTTCCGCCTCCTGCAAGAGCGCCACCGGATCGAGCAGACCTTGGCCGCCGAGCGCCAGTGGGCCACCGTGACCCTGGCGTCCATCGGCGAGGCCGTCGTCAGCACCGACCGGCGAGGGCGGGTCATCTACATGAACCCGGCCGCCGAGCGCCTGATCCAGCGGTCGGTTCCAGAAACGGGGGCGGTGGTTCAACACCCGCCACTCACCGAGATGATCCGGCTGATCGAACGGGAAACGGGTATCGAAAGAGCGCTGCTCACCGACGAGTTGCTCGACGGTCGGATCGCGGGCTTGCACAGCGAAATCGACCATTTGCTCGTGCGGTCGGACGGTACGTCGGTGCCGGTTTCCTGGGTCGCCTCACCCGTCCGGGACGACAGCGAGACGCGGGGTGTGGTGCTGGCCTTGCACGACACCACGCGGGAGCAACAGCTCATCAACCGGCTGTCGTGGCTGGCGGCTTACGACCCGCTCACCGGCCTGCCCAACCGGCGCGAGTTCGAGGCGCGGCTGTCACAGGCGCTCGCCACCCTCCGGCAGCGCGACGGTCCGGGCGGCCTGCGGCGCGAGGACAGCCAGCAGCACGTCTTGATGCTCATCGACCTCGATCAATTCAAGATCATCAACGACACTTGCGGCCACGCCGCCGGCGATGACATGTTGCAGCAGGTGACCGACGTCATGAGCCGGCACTTGCGCGATCAGGATACGCTGGCGCGCATGGGCGGCGACGAGTTCGGGTTGCTGCTCATCAACTGTCCGCCGGAAAACGGCGAACAAAAAGCCGAAGAACTGCGCCGCGCGGTCAGCCAAATCATGCTGACCTGGGGGCTGCGCCGGTTCACCATCAGCGCCAGTATCGGGCTGATCCATCTGGATCGCCCGCACAGCGACTTGGGCGCGGTGATGAGCGCGGCCGACATGGCCTGTTACAAGGCCAAGGACAACGGGCGCAACCGGGTTGAGGTCTACCGGGATGACGACGAGCACTTGGCCGCCCGTTTCGGCGAGATGGCCTGGGCGCAGCGGCTGCAAACCGCGCTCAAGGAGAACCGCTTTTGCCTGTACGCGCAGCCCATCCTGGGCCTGCAAGGCGGCGCGGATGCGGGGGAGCGCTGCGAGCTCCTCATCCGGTTGCGCGATGAAGACGGCAAACTGATTCCGCCGGGATCGTTCATCCCGGCCGCCGAGCGGTTCGGCATGATGACCCTGATCGACCGCTGGGTGATCGATTGCGCCCTCGGCGATATCGCCCGCCGGCTGGCGGCGGGCTCGTCCGACCGGCACGCGGTGTTTTCCATCAATCTTTCGGGTTCCTCCTTCGGCGACAAGCAGTTCCTGGCCGAGATCAAAAGCCTTTTCGAGCGGTACCGGGTCCCCCATCGCCACGTGTGCTTCGAGATTACCGAGACCCAGGCGGTCACCCATCTCGCGCAGGCGATCGGTTTCATCAACGAATTGCGGGCGCTCGGTTGCTCGTTCGCGCTGGATGATTTCGGCGCCGGAATGTCGTCGTTCGCTTACCTCAAACATATTCCCGTGGATTATCTGAAAATCGACGGCAAGTTGGTCGAGGACATGATCGACGACCCCGTCGCCCGGGCCATGGTCGAGATGATCAACCGCCTGGGCCATACCATGAACATCAAGACCGCGGGCGAGTACGCCGCCACCCAGGAAATCGTCGACGCCCTGCGCAAAAGCGGCGTGGATTACGCGCAAGGCTTCGCCGTTGACCACCCGCAACCTTGGTCCAGCGAATGAGCTAGGAAACCGGCCATCGGGCGTCACCGGTTGCCTTCTCGGCGGATTGAAAGGTTATCCCGCCCCGTTCCGCTTCGGCGGCGTGGGCCCGGAAGCCGGCGAACAGCTCGCGCCCGAGACCGTGTTGATAGTGGCTCAAATCCACCGTTTCGGGTCGGCGCGCGGCCCACTCCGATCCCGCCACGCGGACTTCGAGAACGCCGTGCTCGCCGTCGAGCCGGATCACATCGCCGTCGCGTACCTTGGCCAGCGGCCCGCCGGCCAAGCATTCCGGCGTGACGTGAATCGCCGCCGGCACCTTGCCGGACGCGCCGGACATGCGGCCATCGGTGACCAGCGCCACCTTGAACCCTGCATCCTGCAACACGCCGAGTGGCGGGGTCAGCTTGTGCAGTTCCGGCATCCCGTTGGCGCGCGGCCCCTGATAGCGCACCACCGCGACGAAATCGCGCCGCAATTCGCCCCGCTCGAAGGCGGCCATCAGTTCGTCCTGGTCGTTGAAGACGATGGCGGGGGCTTCCACCACCCGATGTTCCGGCTTGACCGCCGAGGTCTTGATGACCGCGCGGCCCAGATTGCCGCCGAGCAGTTTCAGGCCACCGTCTGGGCTGAACGGCCGCGCGACCGGACGCAGTATCGCTTCATCGCCGCTCTGCCGCGGCGTCGGGCGCCAGGCCAGCGCACCGTCGTCCAGATACGGTTCCCCGCGATAGTGGACCAGCCCTTCGCCGACGACGGTCAGCGTGTCGCCGTGCACCAGTCCAGCATCCAGCAGTTCACCGACCAGAAAGCCCATCCCACCGGCGGCGTGAAACTGGTTCACGTCGGCTTTGCCGTTGGGATAGACCTCGGCGAGTAGCGGGATGACGGCGGAGAGGTCGCTGAAGTCGTCCCAGTCGATGGCGATGCCGGCGGCGTGGGCCATCGCCACCAGATGTAGGGTGTGATTGGTCGAGCCGCCGGTGGCCAGCAGGCCGACGATGCCGTTGACGATGGCCCGCTCGTCGATCACCCGCCCGACCGGAAGGTAGTCCTGGCCGAGGGCGGTGATTTTGGCCGCCCGCTGGGCCGCCGCCCGGGTCAGCGCGTCGCGCAGCGGGGTGTTGGGAGGGACGAAGGCCGAACCGGGCAGATGCAGCCCCATGACTTCCATCAGCATCTGGTTGGAATTGGCGGTGCCGTAGAAAGTGCAGGTGCCCGGCGCGTGATAGGACTGCGATTCGGACTCCAGCAGCGCGTCGCGGCCGACCTTGCCTTCGGCGTACAGCTGGCGAATTTTGGCTTTTTCGGCGTTGGGCAGACCGGAAGGCATCGGCCCGCCGGGGACGAAGATCGCCGGCAAGTGGCCGAAATGCAGCGCGCCGACCAGCAGCCCCGGCACGATCTTGTCGCAGACGCCGAGGCAGAGCACGGCGTCGAAAGTGTTGTGGGAGAGCGCGACCGCCGTAGCCATCGCGATCACATCGCGCGAGAACAGCGACAGCTCCATCCCCGGCTGGCCTTGGGTCACGCCGTCGCACATGGCGGGCACGCCGCCGGCGAACTGGGCCACCGCGCCCGCTTCCCGCGCCGCCTGCTTGATCAGCGCCGGGAAGCGCTCCAGCGGTTGGTGGGCGGACAGCATGTCGTTGTAAGAAGAGACGATGGCGATGTTGGGCCAGCGCATTTCGCGCAGCTTGGCTTTGTCGGCCGGCGCGGACGCGGCGAAGGAGTGGGCCAGATTGGTGCAGGACACGCTGTTGCGAACGGGGCCATTCACGCGCGCCTGTTCGATCCGCGCCAGATAGGCGGCGCGGGTGGTCGCGCTGCGCCGGCGGATACGTTCGGTGACGGCGGCAACGGTCGGATGAAGGGTCATGATTTGTTCTCCTCTTGCATGGGCGGCGGCGCAATACGTCGGCCCGTGGGGCCGGTGGCGGGCATCTCCCGCTGAAAGGCGGCGATGGCGCGGTATTCGGCTTCGAGTTTGGTGGGAATGGCGAGATAAATCGGCAACAACCGTTGGTAAACGGCGACGTTGCCGGCCACCGGGATATGGCGGTGGGTCGCGCCCACCATGTTCGCGATCACGTTCAAGGAATCGACCCGGCCCAGCGCGTACAGGGCCAGCACCGCCGCGCCCAGGCAGGAGCTCTCGAAGCTTTCCGGCACCACCACGTCGCGGTTGAAGATGTCCGCCATCATCTGCCGCCACAGCCCGGAGCGGGCGAAGCCGCCGGTGGCCTTCATGGTGCGGGTCGGGCCGATCAGCGCCTCCACGGCGGGCAAGATGCTGTAGAGGTTGAAAATCACCCCTTCCAGCACCGCGCGGATCAGATGCTCTTTGTGGTGGTGCATGGCCAGCCCGAAGAAGGAGCCGCGCAGGTTGGCGTTCCACAGCGGCGCGCGTTCGCCGGCCAGATAGGGGTGGAACAGCAGCCCCTCCGCGCCGGGCGCGACCCGTTCCGCGATGCGGGTCAGCACTTCATAGGGGTCGATACCCAGCCGTTTGGCGGTTTCCACCGCCGAGGTGGTCAACTCGTCGCGCACCCAACGAAACACGATGCCGCCGTTGTTGACCGGCCCGCCGATCACCCAATGCCGGTCGGTCAGGGCGTAACAGAAGGTGCGCCCCGAAGGATCGGTCAGCGGCCGATCCACCACCGCCCGCAGCGCGCCGCTGGTCCCGATGGTGACGGCGACCTCACCCGGACCGATGGCGTTGACGCCGAGATTGGAGAGCACCCCGTCATTCGCTCCGATCACGAACGGGGTGGCCGGCAACAGCCCCAGCTCCCGCGCCCTGTCCGGCTCCAGCCCGGACAGGTGGTAAGTGGTCGGCACCGGTTCCGATAACCGCTCCGGCGTCACGCCGGCGACCTCCAGCGCCCCGGCGTCCCAGTTCGATTGCGCCAGATTGAACAGGCCGGTGGCCGAGGCGATGGAGTAATCCACCACATAGCGCCCGAACAAGCGGAAGAAGACGTATTCCTTGATGCCGATGAAACGCGCGGCGCGGGCGAACAGTTCCGGCTGCTCGCGCCGCAGCCAGACCAGCTTGGCCAGCGGCGACATCGGGTGGATCGGTGTGCCGGTGCGCCGGTAGATCGCCAGCCCGCCCCAGTCGTTTTTGATCCGCTCGGCCCATCCGGTCGCCCGGCTGTCCGCCCAGGTGATGCTGCGG
>DPWB01000193.1:689-6793 GCA_003527885.1 Candidatus Competibacteraceae bacterium | reverse complement strand
CCCTAATCCTGCTGTAGTTCAAAGACCGCCCCTCGTAGGTCGGTCTTTTTGTTTTTAGGGGCCACCCGACCCGGCGGTGCTAAGTGCCGCGCCATCGCGTCGGAGTTGTGGCGTCCTATGCGGTCACACCGTGGCTGCCTTACGCTCGCTCAGGTAATTTTCACACCCTTTCAGGGTGGACAGTTTCGGATAATCAAAATCGAAAATGGTCACATTCAACTCTTTTTCCAGACCCATCATCAGTCGCAGGAAGTCGATGGAGTCCAGTTCGAGTTGGTCGTGAAAACTGATGTCAGGCTTGATCGCCTTGGTATCGGCATTCGGGATGACATCGCTGAGCACGCGAAAGATCGTTTCGCGGATCGGCTCTTGGCTTTTGGCGTTCATTGCTCATTTCCTTGTTGCTGAAAGCGGTTAGCAGTAAGCTCAAATCTTGAATTTATAATATCTTCTGTATGTTGCATCGCAACATATTCTGGCATTTCCACCTTGGAAAAGCAAGTCGGGCCAGCTGCAATTCCTTGAGATTTCTGCTGTAATGATATGCAATAGTCTTGCCGATATTTCTAAAATCGTGGTCTTATCTTCAATTTTCCTCCGCCCCTCCGCTTTCCAGAGTCGATAGATCGCCTTCGGGCAAACCCAGTTCCCGAGCGCGCAACAGCCGGCGCATGATCTTGCCGCTGCGGGTTTTGGGCAGATCGGCCATGAATTCCAGTTCGCGCGGGGCCACCGCCGGCCCCAATCGGGTGCGGGCGAAACCGATCAGTTCCTTGCGCAACGCATCGTCAGGGTTAAAGCCGGGTTTGAGCGCCACGAACGCTTTGACGATTTCACCGGCCACCGAATCCGGTTTGCCGATCATGCCGGCTTCGGCGACCGCCGGGTGCTCCAGCAAGGCGCTTTCCACCTCAAAGGGACCGATCAGGTGCCCGGCGGTTTTGATCACATCATCGGATCGGCCGAGGAACCAGAAGTAGCCACCGGCATCTTGGGTCGCCAAATCGCCGCTCAGATACCAGCCCTCCGCGAAACAGACCCGATAGCGTGCTTCGTCGTTCAAGTAACCGCGAAACAGCGAAGGCCAGCCGGCCCGCAGCGCCAGTTCGCCTTCCTCTCCCGGTCCCAACCGGTCCACGCCGCCAGCGGGGCGCCGCCGGACGATGGCCGCTTCGATGCCCGGCAGCGGTAGGCCCATAGAACCAGGCCGCACGTCCTGACCGCGATAGTTGGCGATCATGATGGCACCGGTTTCCGTCTGCCACCAGGTATCGTGAAACGGTTGGCCCAAAACCTCCTGTCCCCAGCGCACCCCTTCGGGGTTCAGTGGTTCGCCGACGCTGGCCGCGAACCGGAGCGCGCTGAGATCATGTCCCCGCACGGCTTCGACGCCGGCTTTCATCAACATGCGGATGGCGGTCGGGGCGGTATACCAGACGTTGACCCGTTCCCGTTCCAGAATGCCGTACCAGCGGCGGGCGTCGAATTCCGCCTCATCCACCACCAGCGTCGCGCCGTTGGCCAGCGGCGCGATGATGCCGTAAGAAACCCCGGTGACCCAGCCCGGATCGGCGGTACACCAGTAGATATCGCCGGGACGCAGATCGAGCACCAGCCGACCGGTCAAGCGGTGGGCGACGACGGCCTCGTGGACGTGGATCGCGCCTTTAGGCGTGCCGGTCGTCCCGCTGGTGAAGTGCAGCAGCGCCATATCCTCCGGCAAGGTGTGGGGCGGGCGACGCTGGTCCGTCTCCGCCGCCAACAACGCCTGAAGCGGGTCCGTCCCGGCTTCGTTTCCGATCCCGTCGGTCAGCAATACCCGCTCCAGCGCGGGCAAGTCGCCGCGCAGCGCCCGCACCTTGCGCTCGTACAATGTCGCGGTAGTCACCAACACCCGCGCCTGGCTTTTGCGCAAACGCACCCGGAGCGGGTCCGGGCCAAACGCGGAAAACAGCGGGCAGAACACCGCGCCGGCCTTCAAGGCGCCCAGGGCGGTGACGAAAAGCTCTGGAATGCGTCCGGCCAGCACGCAGACCCGGTCGCCTTTGCCGACGCCCAGCCGGTCCAGGAGATTGGCGAAGCGATTGCTCAGGCGGCCGAGTTCGGCGTAACTGATGGTTTGCCGTTCGCCGGCTTTGCCCAGCCAAACCAACGCGGTCGCATCGCCTCGTCCCGCCTGGACCTGGCGATCCACCGCCTCCCAGGCGATATTCAAACCGCCGTCGGGCAAACCGGCCAGTTCGGCGCGCGCCGCCGCCCAGGAAAAATCGGCGCGCGCCGTCGCATAATCGGCCAGTTGTGGCTTGGCTTCGCCCGGTTCTATCAATGTGCCAATCGTCGTCCCGACCATGCTGGCTCCAGTATCGAATGAAAGGAAAACGGTCAAAATAGTATAGAAAAATCATAAAAACAGCGTGGGCATTAGCAAGCTCAACCCGTTACTGTCCGAATCGCGTTACCATAATCGGGCCCGATCCGATTTTCCGACCCGCTTTAGCGATGACCAGCGCCGAGACGTCCCCATGACCATCCGTAATCTTGAATATTTGTTCAAGCCCCGCTCCATCGCGGTCGTCGGCCGCAGCCAGCAAGCGGGTAGTTTCGATGCCGCCGTGCAATTCAACCTGATCGAGGGCGGTTTCAAGGGTCCGGTGATGCCGGTGAACCCCGATCGTCAATCGGTGTCCGGCGTGCTGGCCTACAAGGATATCGCCAGCCTGCCGGTCGTGCCGGAACTGGCTATTTTGACCACGCCGCTGGCGGAAGCGCCGGGCTTGATCGGCGAATTGGGCCAGCGCGGAACCAAGGCCGTGTTGCTGCTGACGCGGGAAGCCCTGCACACCCATCACGATGTCCAGGCGGCGCGGCTTGACCCGGAAACGCCGGGCTACTATCCAGGCGGAAGCGACATCTTGAAGCAAAAGATTCTGGAAGCCGCCAAACCCCACTTGCTGCGCGTCATCGGGCCGGATCACCTCGGTTACGCGGTACCGTCGGCCAGCGTCAATGCCAGCCTCAACCCCACCCGCCCGTTGGCGGGCGGGCTCGCGCTGCTGTGTCAATCGACGGCGATCATGCGCAGTGTGATCGACTGGGCCGCCAGTCGGAACATCGGTTTCTCCCACGCGATCTCCCTCGGGATGCGCTGGGATGTGGATCTTGGCGATCTGCTCGATTATCTGCTGCGGGACAACAACACGCGGGCCATTTTGATCTACATGGAATATACCCGCAACCGCCGAAAATTCGTGTCGGCCGCCCGCGCCGCCGCGCGCGTCAAGCCGGTCATCGTGCTCAAGCCCCGCGATTTTCGGGCCGGTTCGCTGGAAGACGCCGTGTATGACGCCGTGTTCCAGCGCGCCGGCATTTTGCGGGTCAACAATATCGAACAACTGTTTGGCGCCGCCGAGACGCTGGCCACCGCCAAGCCGGTCTACAACAACCGGCTGGCCATCCTCAGCAACAGCTACAGTCTGGCGCTGCTGACCAGCGACAGCCTGCTGCGGCACGGCGGCCGTCTGGCCGAACTCGGCGAGGCTACGCGGACGCGGCTGGCGGAGGATTGTCGGCCCGGTTATCCCATCGAGAACCCGGTCGATCTGGGCGACTTGGCCAGCCCCGAACAATACGGCAAGGCGCTGGATGTGTTGCTGCGAGAACCGGGAATCGATGGCGTCTTGGTGATCCATGCGCCGACCTCGGACGAACGGTCGCTACAGAATGCCAAGGCGGTGATCGAGCGCGCCAAAAGCCGGCGTTTGGTCATGGCCTGCTGGGTGGGGGAATCGATTGCCGAGCCGGCGCGCAGTCTGTTCAAGGGGGTGCATCTGCCCAGCTACGAGGCGCCCGGCGAGGCGGTGGAGGCGTTCCTGCGCTTGGCCGAACACCGGCACAACCAGGAATTGCTGATGGAAACACCGCCCTCGATCCCCGAGGAATTCACCCCCGATACCGAAACCGCGCGCCGCATCATCCAAATCGCCTTGACCGCCGGCCGCCATCGCTTGAACGCCTATGAAACCGCTCAGATCCTGAGCGCTTACGAAATTCCGGTCGCGGCGCTGCATTTCGCCTCCACGCCCGAGGCGGCCACCGACCTCGTCGCGGAGATCGACGGGCCGGTGGCGCTCAAAATTCTCTCGCCCGATATCGTGCACAAATCCGATGTCGGCGGCGTGGCCTTCAATCTCAAAAACCCACTCGAAGTGCTGTTGGCCGCCACCGAGATGCTGAAACGGGTACGGGATCTGGCGCCCGAGGCGGTGATCGATGGCTTTGCGGTGCAACCGATGCAGTCCCGGCACGGCGTCTACGAGCTGATGGTCGGGGTCCGCACCGGCCGCCGTTTCGGACCCGTCATCTTCTTCGGCCACGGTGGCACCGAAGCCGGCGTGATCGATGATATCGCCTACGCCTTACCGCCGCTGAACATGCACCTGGCGCGCGATCTGATGTCCCGGACCCGCTTGTATCACCGCCTCAGCACCAACCGCGGGCGGCCGGTCGACATGAACGCCGTGGCGCTGACTTTGATCAAGGTCTCGCAAATGGTGATCGATCTGGCGCAAGTCGTCGAAATGGACATCAACCCGATCTGGGCCGATGCCCGCGGCGTGCTGACGCTGGACGCCAACATTCTGATCGAACCGTCAGCGCCACCGGCGATGCAACGGCTGGCGATTTCGCCGTATCCGAAGCAGTTGGAACGGGTTTACGCCCTGCCCGACGGTCGCTCTTTTCTGATTCGGCCGATCTTGCCCGAAGACGAGCCAGAGTTACAGGGTTTGGTCAAACGTATGCCCGCCGAAGATGTTCGGATGCGTTTTTTTCAGCCGATCCGCGAGTTGCCGCACGAGATGGCGGCGCGGTTGACCCAGCTCGACTACGAGCGGGAAATGGCTTTTGTTGTCACCGAACCCAACAGCCGGCCGGGTAAAGGCAAGATTTGGGGCGCGGTGCGCTGCAATGCGGACCCGAACCTGGAAAAGGCTGAATACGCCATCCTCGTCGATCGCGCCATGGTCGGAATGGGCTTGGGGCCGATGCTGATGCGCTATATCATCGATTATGCTAAAAAAATGGGGATCAAGGAGCTGTACGGCGAAGTGCTGCGCGAGAACGAAGCCATGCTCAGGCTCAACCGCGCGCTGAACTTCAAGTTCCAAACCTCTCCGGACGATCCGGGGATCATCCATGTGAGTTTGCCTTTGGTGTGAAATACGGATGCCGGTAGGACGGAATTGCCGTAAGCATGTAAGGCATTTGAGCCTAGTGAGAAACTTTTGCGGGATAAAACCCTCATAGCGGTAGCCGGCGCGAGATGGTCCCGCCGTTTCGGCCGCTGTGCTAACTTCAACTTCAGGAGTCCTGTGGATGGCTGCGTTTGACGCCTGGGTCGCTGAAGGAACGCCGTGACCTCCGCGGCGGCAAAACTCTTGACCGGCTTGGTTTTGGCCGGCGGCCGCGCCGAACGGATGGGAGGCCGCGATAAGGGGTTGCTGGCGCTGGCCGGTGAGCCGCTCGTCGTGCATGTCGTGCGCGGCCTGCGACCGCAAGTGGCGGAAGTGCTGATCAGCGCCAACCGTCATCTCGAAGACTACCGGCGGTTGGGTTGCCGGGTGGTCGAGGACGAGCCGCGCGAACGGTATCAAGGCCCGTTGGCGGGCATCTTGGCGGCGCTGCGGATCGTCGAAACGCCTTATCTGCTAACCGCGCCCTGTGATTCGCCTTTTTTGCCGCCGGATTACGCCCGCCGGATGCAGGAGGCGCTGGAACGCGAACGTGCCTCGGCTGCGGTGGTGGTTTTTGGGGGGGGGTGGCAGCCGGTATTTGCGTTGCTGCCGGTCGAATTGCGGGACGACCTCGGCGTTTGTCTGGCATCGGGCGAGCGCAACGCCGGTCGCTGGTTGCGCCGCCAAGGTGCGGTGGCCGTGTCATTTTCCGATGAGGCGGCGTCGTTCCAGAACGTGAATACGCCCGAAGAGCTGTCCCGGCTGGAAGCGCTGTGGCCGGGGTTGGATCCAACCGTGCTGGAAAGGGGGTGAACCATGGCGGATGATAGAGCCCGCGCCGTCGCCCGACAGCATACCGCCTGTCTCTTATAC
>DPWB01000193.1:0-627 GCA_003527885.1 Candidatus Competibacteraceae bacterium | reverse complement strand
GTTTTTTCAGAATATCAACACGCCGGCGGAGTTGGCTCGGCTGGCATCGGTTGGCTTAGCGGCGGGTCAGACCGCGCTGGAAAGGGCGGTGAAAGATGGCTGACTCCCACGACGCCCGCGCTGTCGCCCGGCAGCATACCGCCCAGCTTTTGAAGATGTTGCGGGGCTACGGCCCGACCGGCGAGGCCATCCAGCCCGCCAAATCCGAACCGACGGCGCTGCCCGGCAAACCGGCCGCTGTCACCGAGGCTCCCGCCGCCTACAGCCGCCGGCCCGATCAAGCACCGTCACGGATAGCCCTGGATGTGGTTCGACCCGATGGCGAAGCGGATTCCGCCGAGCGGCGGGGACCGGCCGCCAGCCGCGCTGCGCCCGAGCGTTCTCGCGACGGCCTTGAACCCTCACCCGCGGCCCGCGAGCGTCCTGCCTTCGCGCCCATCGCTACCGTCGGCGAAACCTTGGCCCGCCAGCGCGGCGCGTTGGGAGAGTTGATCGCCAAGGCCCAGCAACGGGTTCGTTTGAATCGGATGTTTCTTGCTTACCTGCCGCCGCATCTCCGAGCCCACGAGACCGTACTAGATCTCGTATGCCGTCTTCTGCTTGAAAAAAAAAAAAATACAGGCAGAT
>DPWB01000192.1:4415-16408 GCA_003527885.1 Candidatus Competibacteraceae bacterium | reverse complement strand
CTCTCGCCGTTGCTTATATTTTTTTTTTTTTTTTTTTTCAAGCAGAAGACGGCATACGAGATCTAGTACGGTCTCGTGGGCTCGGAGATGTGTATAAGAGACAGATGCAACGCCCGCCCAGTTCCCAATCGCCATAGCGGGTGGGTTCGGGGCCTTTAGGGCCACCGTATTCCTTTGGCTTATCGGGTTGTTGGGGGGGTTGCGATCCGGCAGGCGTTGGCGACGACTGCGGCGGTAGTGTTGTCTGTGTATCGTTCTTATTCATGACAACTCACTGAAGCGGGTTAAGGGATGGTTTTAGGCCGCCATCCTCACCCCAACCACCAACGCCTTCCCCAGAAATTCCAGAGAGAGTACCCTAGCGTGGCGGTGGGAAATTAGTCTATATTCTTAAGGGATATTATGCCGCTCGTAGCCGCTAAACGCAATTGACGGGCGGCTCCCATCCCAAATCACGCCAGCTTGCTTGAAGTTAGCAATCTAACCGGAGTTGAGCCGATGAACGCGGAATGGAGCACATTTCTGGCGCGGGTGGGCGCTGTGTTGGCACCAAATCAGGTGGCAAGCTTCGGGCGGCCGGATCGGGAATTGCAGCAGGCGCTGACTGACGACATTTGTTGCGACTTATCGCACCAGGGTGTGATGGCTGCGCGCGGCCCCGACAGCGAAACTTTCCTGCAAGGCCAATTCACCTGCGATGTGCGCCGTGTCACCGCCGAGCATAGCCTGATCGGTGCCTATTGCACGCCCAAAGGCCGCGCGCTGGCCTGCTGCCGGATCTTTCTTCATGATCAGATCCATTACCTGGAGCTACCCCGTTCGTTGCTGGAGCCAACGCTGACCCGCTTACGCAAGTATGTGATGCGAGCAAAAACGGTGCTGGAGGATGCAAGCGACACGATGGGGCGCATGGGGATCGCCGGCCCGCAAACCGCGCGCCTCTTGAATCACCATGGCCTGATCGTTGATGAAACGATGGCGCCGGATGCCGTACAGCAGACAAACCACCTGACCCTCATCCGCCTCCCCGGCCCTATACCCCGCTTTGAGATCCACGGCCCGGCTCAGCAACTGGCAGAGGTCTGGCAGGCGCTCAGTACGAGTGTTGCGCCGGTTGGGGCTGAAGCATGGCGGTTGCTCGATATCCTGGCAGGTATGCCAGTCGTTTATCCAGAAACGGTCGAAGCCTTTGTGCCACAAATGCTTAATCTAGAGAGCCTGGATGGCATCAGCTTCCAGAAAGGCTGCTATACCGGCCAAGAAATCGTGGCGCGCGCCCACTATCTTGGCAAACTAAAACGGGGGATGGTGCTAGCGAGGGTGGATAGCCCGACTCCGCCGCATCCTGGCGATTCGCTATTTTCATCGCCAGCAGGCTCTAATCAGAACGCCGGACAACTGGTCGATGCCGCTCGCCATCCCAATGGTGGCTACGCCGTGCTGGCGGTGGTCTTGCTGGAGATTGCCAACGAGGGCGTGCTGCACTTGGGCGATGCCAGCGGACCACCACTCCGCCTAGAGCCGTTACCCTACTCCGTTGCAACCACCCGCTAATCGTCGGCGACCAGCCAACCGCCCAATTCCTGCCAGCGATTGACGATCAGACAAAACAATTCCGCCGTGCGCTCGGCATCGTAGATGGCTGAATGGGCTTCGCGCTCATCCCAGTGGATACCTGCCGCATGGAGCGCCCGTGCCAGCACCGTTTGGCCATAAGCCAGCCCGGCCAGGGATACCGTATCGAAGCTGCTGAATGGGTGAAATGGGTTGCGTTTGATCTTGGCACGAGCGGCCGCTGCATTCAAAAACGCCAGATCAAAGAAGGCGTTATGACCCACCAGCACAGCACGGGTGCAACCGGTTTCACGCATTTCACGACGCACCTCACGAAAGATGGCCTCCAGCGCCTCGCTTTCCGGCACCGCGAACCGAAAGGGATGATCCGGGTCGATGCCGTTGACCGCCATGGATGCCGGGTCCAGCCGTCCTCCGGCAAAGGGCTGCACATGGTGGGCTAAGGTTCCGGCAGGTTGCAGGCGGCCCTGCCAATCCATGCGGACAATGACGGCGGCGATTTCGAGTAAGGCGTCCGTCTGGGCGTTGATGCCACCGGTTTCGACATCAATGATAACCGGCAAAAAACCTCGGAAGCGGCGGGCGATGAGCGTGTTGGGAGCAGGTTGGTTCATCGCGCCAGCATAGCGGATAGCGCCCGGAAACGCACCGTGCGGCTTTTTTGTGGTTCAACCCGGCGTATTGTGCGTTACCCAACGGGGACCGGTCGTGGTCTCCTCGCGTTTCCAGAATGGTGCTTTGGATTTCAGTTCTTCCATGATGGCTCGACAGGCGGCGAACGCTGCCGCCCGATGGGCAGACCAGACGGCCACCAAGACGATGGGATCGTTCGGTTGCAACGCACCGACCCGATGAATCAGCAGCGCATCCAATAACGTCCATTCGTCAGTGGCCGCCGTTACGATTCGTTG
The DNA here is from genome assembly GCA_003527885.1 of Candidatus Competibacteraceae bacterium. Lineage (GTDB taxonomy): Bacteria > Pseudomonadota > Gammaproteobacteria > Competibacterales > Competibacteraceae > Competibacter_A. The sequence continues at coordinate 13,922 of DPWB01000192.1, read as the reverse complement.
CAAATGGCGTTCGGTCATGCCGGGATAGTGCTCCAGCGTCATGCCGGTAACCGGACTCTGGTCGTTGTAATCGCGCATGGTGCCGATGAAGATGGCCGTGGCGCCGTATCGGCCTTGCAGTTCCCGCTGATTGGCTTGATAGCGCGCCAGCTCGGCCAGAGGATCGAAAGGCGTTGCGCGCAACTCGACCCGCATCGCTTATCCTCCGGTCACCGGTGGGAAAAATGCCACCTCATCACCATCATTGACAGGCTGCGCCGGTTGGGCGTAGTCCATGTTGACCGCTATCAAGGTATTGGGCGGTAAGGGCATCTCTGGCCAAAGAGTGGCCCAAACTTCGGCGGCCGTCATCTCCCCGACCAGCGGCAGCCGATCTTCAGCACGGCCCAAGCGGTCGCGCAAGCTGGCAAAATATTTGATGTGGATCGTCATGTATCTGCCTCACTTTGAGCTTTTTAAGTGCCAGAACCGGGAAATAGTTCGGCCAGATCGATGATGGCATCGGGGCATAAGATCGGCGCGATTTGGCCGGTGCGGCGGCAATCCCGCTGCTGATACTGGCCGTTGATTGGCTCGCGGTAGATTTCTAGTTGCCGATTTTGAATATCGAGCAGCCAGACTTCCGGGATGCCGTTTCTGGCGTACAGCGGAATTTTGACATCGCGGTCGTAATGGAGGGTGCTATCTGAAACCTCTACAAGAAGCAGTACATCTTCGGAATGAGGATTGGATTGTTCGTAATCGTCTCCCCGCCAGCGCAGGATCGAAAGATCAGGTTGAGGCTCGGCATAGCCACCCAATACGACGGGATTCTGCACCGAGATGATGGCTTTATCGCCGATCACTTTTGAAAACAGGCGAGTCAATCGATTGACATTGCCTCCATGAAAACTCCCAATTGGCGCCATTTCGATGATCTCTCCGTCAATCAATTCTACCCGCGAGTCTTCGTTCAATAAGCCAACTTCCGCCATACGGTGAAATTCGCCCACGGTCCAGCGATGGCGCGGTACGTTCATTAATTCTCTTTCTATCAAGGGAGTTGACATAGATTTCTCTCCTGATCAAAAACATTGATTAACCTAATGGGATGCGATCATTTGCCCATTCCCGACTCAAGGCCAGTAGCCGCCGTAAAATTTCCTCATCAGTCAAATCCGCCGGCCAACCCTGCGATTGAAACCGATGAGCTTGCGGTATAGTAACGGTTCATTTTGCCATACCGGCGGTGTATTTCGTTGGAGCACCGCTCTACTTCTTCAAGGCGCAATCCATGCCCCTCAAAACCGTCAACGTCGGCCTGATCCAGCAAGCGTGCGGCGCCGACCGCAACACCAATCTGGCTGAAAGCATCAACGGCATTCGTGAGTTGGCCGAACACGGCGCGGAATTGATCGTGTTGCCGGAACTGCACGCGCATTCCTACTTCTGCCAACTCGAAGACCCGACGTCATTCAATTTGGCCGAACCGATTCCCGGCCCCACCACCGACGCGCTCGGTGCTATCGCTCGCGAGTTAGGCGTGGTGATCGTCGCCTCCGTGTTCGAGCGGCGTGCGGCGGGACTGTACCACAACACTGCCGTGGTGCTGGAACGCGACGGCCACATCGCCGGCACCTATCGCAAAATGCACATTCCCGACCACCCCGGCTATTACGAAAAATACCACTTCACCCCCGGCGATCTTGGCTTTACCCCCATTGATACCTCGGTCGGCCGACTTGGCGTGCTGGCGTCTTGGGATCAGTGGTTCCCGGAAGCGGCACGCTTGATGGCGCTAGCTGGTGCGGATTTGTTGCTGTACCCCACCGCTATCGGCTGGAATCCCGACGATGAGGAGGAGGAGCGGCAGCGCCAGTGGGAAGCCTGGATCATCGCCCAACGGGCACACGCCATCGCCAACGGTATCCCGGTAGTGGTTTGTAATCGCGTCGGCTCTGAAGACGATCCGTCCGGTCAAACCCCCGGTATCTCCTTCTGGGGTACCAGCTTCATCGTCGGCCCACAAGGCGAATGGCTGGGCACGGCTTCGGCCGAAGAACCCGCCACGCTGGTGGCCGAGGTGGATTTGAGCCGTTCTGAAGAGGTGCGGCAGGCGTGGCCGTATCTGCGCGACCGGCGCATCGACGCTTACGCGGGTCTGTTGAAACGCTATCTGGATCGCTGAGAGAACAGATCATGTCAACACCCGCTGACCGCCTCCGCACCCTGCTCGCCCAGCCCGGCTTGCTGCTGATGCCCGGCTGCCATGATGCGCTATCGGCCAAACTGGTCGAACAAGCCGGTTTTCCCACCGCCTTTATGAGCGGCTTCGCCGTTGCCGCCGTTCGGCTCGGCTTGCCTGATACCGGCTTGATCTCTTATGGCGAGTTGGTCGATCAGGGCCGAAACATTTGCAATGCGGTCAACATCCCGCTATTCGGCGATGGCGATACTGGTTTCGGCAATGCGCTCAATGTCCGGCGCACAGTCGAAGGCTACGCCCGTGCCGGTTTTGGCTGTGTGATGATCGAAGATCAGGTGATGCCGAAACGCTGCGGTCACACGCGCGGTAAAGCGGTAGTCGGCCGTGAGGAAGCGCTGTTGCGGATACAGGCGGCGGTGGATGCGCGCAACGAGGGTACGGATATCCTGATCCTGGCCCGTACCGATGCCCGCGCCACCGACGGCTTAGACGAAGCGATCATCCGCAGTCAGGAATTCGCAAAAATTGGCGCCGACATTACCTTCCTGGAAGCACCGCTGAGTGAAGCGGAAATGCGCCGTTATTGTGCGGAAGTGCCGGGCTACAAAATGGCCAATCTGGTTGAATTTGGCAAAACGCCGTTATTGCCGTCGGCGCAACTGGCCGCCATCGGCTACAAGATCGCCGTCTACCCGCTCACCTTGCTCAACGTCTCCATCAAGGCGATGCGGGCGGCGCTTGAACGCATCCAGCGCAAAGAAGCGGTCGAGGTGCTGGATTTCACGGCATTGCAAGCAGCGGTCGGCTTTCCTGAATACTACGCCGGCGAGGAACGCTACCGCCGCTCCGGCGACCATTGAGTCGAGCGCAAACGCGCTCAAGGACGAGCATCACACCCCGGTCATACCGAACCGGGCCGGAATCAGCGCGTAGACCAGTTGGATATTTTCGGATGCAATTAGCTCGAACAGGCGCTGGGCTTCTGCATCGCTTACGATAAATTCGACCTCGACGGACACCGATCCGGCCAGCTCGAAAAAATGATCTTCGTGCAACTGATGATGGCGGCCGAAACCACCGATAGCGCGAAACGCCGAACCGCCGCGCAAGCCCAGGTGGTTGCCTTGTTCGAGCAACCACTCCCATAACAGTCGGCCATGATGCCGCCTGTTTCCGCGGACGTAAAACCTCAAAAACGAACCTTCCACCGCCGACCCTCCCCGGTCAAGCGCCTGGTGATGACACCGCTTGGCCCACTTGTAGCGCTCAAGACCGAATCAGCAACCCGCGAACTGTCAGAATTCCTAGCGCGGTCAGCGTCAGTGATCCCAGCAAATGGGCGCCCGCTGCGACCAGCGCCCAGCCGATTTGCCCGCGCGTCAACAGCGTGACCACTTCGGCCGAAAACGTGGAAAAAGTCGTCAGGCCACCCATAAAGCCGGTGATGATGAATAAGCGCAGTTCGGGCGGCAGGCTGGTGTTGACGGCAAAAAATGCTACGGCCACCCCAACCAAATAGCCGCCCAATAAATTAGCCGCCAGCGTCCCCAGCGGCACCGTCGGAAAAAGCGGATTGCACAAAATACCCAGCCACCAGCGAAGGCAAGCCCCTAAACCGGCACCGCCGAACACGGCAAAAAAGGAATAGACGCCCATCCTACCTCCACCACCCAGCGACTCGACTGCCACAGAATAGCCGCTAGCGGCGGAAATCACCTCCCGCTTGGCTGGGTCGCCAGGCTCTTAGCCCTGAAATTCCTCGTAGGCGCGTAAGGCTTCAGCGGCATACATCAACGATGGCCCACCACCCATGTAGACCGCAACCGCCAGGGTTTCAGTGAGCTGCTCGTGGGTCACACCCAGGCGCACCAGCGCCTTCACATGAAAGCCGATGCAGCCATCGCAGCGGGCGGCCACCCCGATTGCCAAAGCGATCAATTCCTTTTGCAGCTCTGAAAGAACGCCAGGCGCCATCGCCGCCTTCGCCATCGCCCCGAATCCGGCCATGGTTCCTTCCGCGTCCTTGCGAAACCCGGCCAGCGCCTGATTAATATCCTGGGTGATTTGCCTAAATGATTTGCTGGCCATAGCGTTTATCGGGTTGAGCTACTATCGGTTGAACCCACATTGCAGGTGTTCATGCCGAACAAGGTGTAAGCCGGGCAGAATCGGAATATCCCGGTCGCCAGCGGCACGAGGCCGATCCAGCCCCACACGCCGATAGTTCCCGTCACCGCTAACAGAATCAAGGCCACTCCGACGACGATGCGAACGATCCGATCCGGTGTTCCTACATTGAATTTCATGACGATACCTCTTTGTGATGAATCAAACCAAATAATGACCATCCGTACCAAGGCTCACTCCGGCAGACAAATCTGCCGACGCCAGATCGCGAGCAAGGTTCGAGCCGCCAGGGCTGTGATCAGCAGGCTCAGGAAAACCAATAAACCATATCCTAATGACTTAAACACCGTGCCCGGCAGATACGTGCTCATGATCAGTGTTGCCAGCGTGAACGCGGTCAGGGGAAAGGAGCAGGCCCAGGCTGAAATAAAAAAGGGCAAGCGCAGAAAGCGCAGCGCGTTACTGGCCAGCAGCATGGCCAGGAATAACGCCATGTAATACAGTATCCGGGCGAACGCATCGAGTCCGCCGGTCAGATTGGTATAAGCGATGAAACCAACGGACGGAGGGGCCAACAGAATGAATATAGTCGGGGTCAATCGCGCTGGCAGTGGTTCATGAAAAATCAATCGATACAGAATGATCGTCAGCAACACGATCCAAAACACCAGACCGATGCTGAAAAAGAACCAGGACAGTTCGGGCGAAGCGAACCGGATTCCGGCCACCGGCACGATGATGTTGCCGACCACCGGAATGAACCAAGCCGGGTTGGCGTGCTGGATCGCGTAATGGTTGTGGTGAATCCAACTGCCGAAAATGGCCAGGGTCAAGCCAAAATGCAGCACCGCACCCGCACCCCACAGCCAATAAGCCAGCTCAGGCGCGGCCTCAAGATAGCAAATCGCCAACAGCAGCAGTGAAATGGATACTGTGGGAATGAAATTGATCTTGATCGGATGGCGTATTTCCAGTTTGACGGCTTCGGGATAGCGCAACGCTTTCAGGCCATAAAACAGCAGCAGCAACCCAAACAACGCGCTGGCGACGCCGCGCAACCCTTCCCCGACGATGATCGGCGCGCCCAAAACAGCGTGGGCCTTCAGCCACGCCAAGGTCAGGCCCGAGGTACCCATCACCGATGAAAACAACGCGACCGGAAAATGTTCGAGCCGTTGGCCGTGAGCCTCTTGGGGCGCTGCGGTTACCGGCGCGACAGGTTCAGATGTTGAGGCGTTCATGGCAAAAATCTGTCACTGATGGGTAGTTGAATGATTTGGCGTAACTCCGGCAGCCGGTCTTGGTCGAGCAAACAATTCGATTTTAATATATTATAATAATCTAATATAAAGGACAACTACCCGCTTTCCAATACCGAACGCGGATCAACTACTTATTTTTCTTCAAACGCCCGCGGGTCTTGGGTCGAACGCTTCGCCCCTCGGCGGGTTTAAAAGGATTGTCACCGCCGCGAAATTCGACCCGGATGGGCGTACCCCACAGATCCAGCCGCTTGCGATAGACTCCGGCCAGATAACGCCGGTACGAATCCGGCACATGGGTGACCCGGTTGCCGTGAATGACGATCATCGGAGGGTTTTGACCGCCTTGATGGGCGTAGCGCAGCTTGATGCTGTGTCCCTGCACCAACGGCGGCTGATGGGCGGCCACCGCCTGTTCCAGAATACGGGTCAGCTCCGGCGTGGACAACTTGCGGGTGGCGGCGGCGTGAGCTTCCCGCACCGAACCGATCAGCTCGCCGACGCCGGTGCCGTGCAAAGCGGAGATAAAATGGATTTTGGCGAAGTCCAGAAAGTTCAGCCGGCGGTCGAGCTCGCTCTTGACTTGGGCGCGTGTGTCGGGATCGAGATGGTCCCACTTGTTGACCGCGATCACCAAAGCCCGACCGCTGTCCAGAATCAGACCTAACAAGCTGGCGTCCTGCTCGCTGACGCCCTGGCGGGCATCCAGCACCAGCACCGCCACGTGCGCTTGCTCGATGGCTTGCAGCGCCTTGATGACGCTGAATTTCTCTACCGCCTCACTGACCCGCGCGCGGCGGCGCACCCCGGCGGTGTCCATCAGAATGTAGCGCTGGCCGTCGCGCTCGAACGGTACGGCGATGCTATCGCGGGTGGTGCCGGGCAGATCGCAGGCCAGCATCCGCTCTTCGCCGAGCAGCCGGTTGACCAGCGTGGACTTGCCGACGTTGGGCCGGCCGACCACCGCCAGTTTGATGGTCTTGTTGGGTTCGTCCGATTCTTCCGGTTCTGGTGATGCTTCCGACGCCTCTATTTTTCCGGCGTCCAGCAAGGCGGCGAACACGCCCTCCATCAACGTTTCGACACCTTGGTTGTGAACGGCGGCGATGACGTGCAGGTGATCCAGGCCCAGGGCGTGAAAGTCGGCGCCAATCAGATCGGGGTCGCGGTGTTCGGCCTTGTTGACGACCAGATGCAACGGCTTGCCAGCGCGGCGCAACTGCGCGGCGATGCTTTCATCCGCCGCCGTCAGCCCGGCCCGGCCGTCCACCAACAGCAGCACCGCGTCGGCTTCCTCGATCGCCCGCCACGCCTGCTTTTGCACCATCCCGGCCAAGCCTTCGCCCTCGTCGGTCAGGCCGCCGGTATCGACCACCATATAAGGGCTTGGCCCGCGCTGGCCGATGCCGTACTGACGGTCGCGGGTCAGGCCGGGCAAATCCGCCACCAGCGCATCGCGGGTGCGGGTCAGGGAATTGAACAGGGTGGATTTGCCGACGTTGGGCCGGCCGACCAGGGCGATGACGGGGAGCATGGGAGGTTATTAGGATTCGACGAAACCAGCAGGGTCGATCATTATGCCTGAAACTTCCCCTGTAACGGCCATCAGTTCTGAAGTGTTAGCATGGATGCCGTTGCATCCAAGCGGGCTGTTTTCTCGTGAAATCCCCGGTCGTCACCGACTCAATGAATTTAACCGCATCCCGAAGAACGACGGCAGAAAAATGGACCGCCCCAAAATCGCTCTAATTACTCTGGCGTTTGTGGCCTTTATCGCCCTCGGAATGCCGGATGGCGTGTTGGGGGTGGCGTGGCCCTCGGTGCGCGCCGATTTCGCCATCCCCCTGGATTCGATGGGCGTCCTGCTCCTGGCCGCCGTCAGCGGCTATCTGATCTCTAGTTTCTCAAGCGGGCCTTTGATTGCGCGCCTCGGGGTGGGTTTGGTTTTAGCCGCGAGCTGCGCCCTGACCGGAGTCGGCCTGATCGGCTACACGCTGGTACCGGCGTGGTGGATGATGGTCTTGCTGGGCAGCGTGGCGGGCTTGGGCGCGGGCGCGATCGACGCCGGCCTGAACACCTATGCGGCGACGCACTTCAGCGAGCGGGTCATGCAGTGGCTACACGCCAGCTACGGGGTCGGCGTCACGCTCGGCCCGATCATCATGACCGTCACCCTGACGGCCCTGAACTCCTGGCGGGTCGGCTATGTCGTGGTGGGCGGATTCCAACTGCTGCTGTCAGCGTGTTTCCTGTTCACGATGTCGAGATGGACTCGGGTCAAAGCCCACCCCGAATACGATCGACCGAAAAAACTGACCGATTACCGGACCTCGTTTCGCGAGACGCTAAGGCACGCCAGAGTGTGGTTGAGCGCCTTGTTGTTTTTGCTGTATACCGGCTCTGAAATTACCGTGGGCGTTTGGGCCTACACCCTGCTCACCGAGGGGCGCGGCAGTTCACCGGCGGCGGCGGGTTTGGTGACGGGAAGCTACTGGGCGACTTTCACCGTGGGCCGGATCGTCGCCGGGATATACGCCAAACGGCTCGGAGTCGATGCCCTGATCCAAAGCGGCCTGTTGGGCGGGTTGCTGGGCGCGATCCTGTTAGGGTGGAATCCGCTGGAAGCGACCGATCTCGTGGCGGTGGCGTTGATCGGCTTCGCCGTCGCCCCTATTTTCCCCGCGCTGGTTTCGGGAACGAGCCGGCGGGTGGGCGCGCGCTTTGCGGCCAACGCCATCGGTATGCAAATGGCGGCGGCCAGCCTGGGAACCGCCATCGTTCCCGGTCTGATAGGGAAGCTGGCCCGCCAAATTTCCCTCGAAATCATCCCCGTTTGCCTGATCATTCTGTTTGCGGCTTTATTCGGGTTATACAGCGCCGCCAAGGTTGGCGAGGAAGCCTAGACCCCTGGCTGTCCGACCCTCGGCCCCGCACCGGTTTCGCCCCCCTTCCCTGCAAATCCGCTAACTTTCTGCTACTCTTCGCACTCCGCTGGCCGCCCCCTCTTCTCGCACCCAGTTCATGACCCCAATTTCCCGCACTCGCGTCAAGATTTGCGGCATCACCCGCCCCGAAGACGGCGCGACGGCGGCTGGTTTGGGCGCGGACGCCATCGGGCTGGTGTTCCACCCCGCCAGCCCCCGGTTTGTCGACGCCGACGCGGCCCGACGGATCATCGCCGCGCTACCGCCGTTCATCACCGTGGTCGGTCTGTTCAGAAATGACCGGCCGGCGATGGTGCGCGCGATTCTGGCCACGGTCCCGCTGCATCTGCTGCAATTCCACGGCGACGAGGAACCCGAAGAGTGCGCCGCTTTCGGTTTGCCTTACCTCAAGGCCGTGCCGATGGGCGCCGGCCCGGACGTGCGAGACTACGAACGGCGCTTCGCCACGGCGGCGGCTCTCCTGCTCGACAGCCACGGCGGCAACACGATGGGCGGTACCGGCGAGCGCTTCGACTGGAGCCGGATTCCCGCCGAGCGGCGCAAGCCGCTGATTTTGGCGGGTGGCCTGGATTCGGGCAATGTCGCCGCCGCGATCAGACAGGTCGGTCCTTACGCGGTGGATGTCAGCAGCGGTGTGGAAACGGCCAAGGGCATCAAGGATGCCGAATTGATGCGTGCGTTCCTGCGAGGTGTGTATGAGTGTGAAAGCCCTGCGCGATAAGGTGGACTACAGCCAGTTCCCCGATGCCACCGGCCATTTCGGTCGCTATGGCGGTCGCTTCGTCGCCGAAACGCTCATGGGAGCGCTGCACGAGTTGAACGAAGCATGGCAAAACTACCGCAACGATCCCGAATTTCTGGCGGAACTGGACGCTGACTTGGCGCGTTACGTCGGCCGCCCCAGCCCGCTCTATCACGCCGAACGCTGGAGCCGGCAACTGGGCGGCGCGCAAATCCATCTCAAGCGCGAAGACCTCAACCACACCGG
>DPWB01000192.1:0-4215 GCA_003527885.1 Candidatus Competibacteraceae bacterium | reverse complement strand
GATCAACAACACCGTCGGCCAGGGCTTGCTGGCCGCGCGGATGGGTAAGACCCGGCTCATCGCCGAAACCGGGGCCGGCCAGCACGGCGTGGCGTCCGCCACCATCGCCGCCCGGCTCGGCATGGAATGCGTGGTTTACATGGGGATGGAAGACATCAAGCGCCAAGCGTTGAATGTCTACCGCATGAAGCTGTTGGGCGCGACCGTCCAGCCGGTCGATTCCGGCTCCCGCACCCTCAAGGACGCGCTCAACGAAGCGCTGCGCGACTGGGTGACCAACGTCGATGACACCTTTTACATGATCGGCACCGTCGCCGGCCCGCACCCCTATCCGCTGATGGTCCGGGAATTCCAGGCGGTGATCGGCCGCGAGGCGCGCGAGCAGATGCTGGCCGATTGCGGCTGTCTGCCGGATGCCTTGGTGGCTTGCGTCGGCGGCGGCTCCAACGCCATCGGTTTGTTCCATCCGTTCCTGGACGATTCCGGGGTCGCCATCTACGGCGTCGAGGCGGCCGGCGCGGGCATCGAGACCGGCCGCCACGCCGCCACCCTCTGCGCCGGCCGGCCCGGCGTCCTGCACGGCAACCGCACCTATCTGCTCAATGACGACAACGGCCAGATCACCGAGACGCATTCGGTTTCCGCCGGCCTGGATTACCCCGGCGTCGGCCCGGAACACGCTTGGCTCAAGGATATCGGCCGGGTGCAATACGTCGCCGTGACCGACGACGAAGCGCTCGAAGGCTTTCACGCGCTCACCCGCGGCGAAGGCATCATCCCGGCGCTGGAAAGCAGCCACGCTCTGGCCTACGCCGCCAAACTCGCCCCGACCCTGCGCCCCGATCAGCGGATCGTGGTCAACCTGTCGGGACGCGGCGACAAGGACATCTACACCGTCGCCGCGCTGGAAGGCATTCAACTTTAGATAGGTTTCACCGCATGAACCGCATTGCCCGCCGTTTCCAAGACTTGCGCCGCGCCGGTCGCAAGGCCCTGATCCCTTACATCACCGCCGGCGATCCGCGCCCGGAACTGACCGTGCCCATGCTGCACGCGCTGGTTGAGGCGGGCGCGGACATCCTCGAACTGGGCGTGCCGTTTTCCGATCCGATGGCCGACGGCCCGGTCATCCAAAAAGCCTGCGAGCGGGCGCTGGCGCAAGGCATGTCCTTGCGCCAAGTGCTGGAGCTGGCGCGCGATTTCCGCCGGGCCGACCGCGAAACGCCGCTGGTGCTGATGGGTTATCTCAACCCCATCGAGAGCATGGGCCATGCCGCCTTCGTGACCGCCGCTCGCGATGCTGGCGTGGACGGCGTGCTGACCGTGGATTTGCCGCCGGAAGAAGCCGGAGAAATGGCCGGGTTGCTCGACAAGGCGGGGATCGCGCCGATCTTCCTCCTGGCCCCGACCAGCTCCATCGAACGGGTCCGGCAAACCGCCAAGCTGGCGCGCGGTTACTTGTATTACGTCTCGCTGAAAGGCGTGACCGGCTCGGCGGCGCTCGATGTGGCCGATGTCGCCGCCAAGCTGGCGGCCATCCGCGCTTGCACCGATCTGCCGCTGGGTGTCGGGTTCGGGATCAAAGACCCGCTGACCGCCGCCGCCATCGCCGAGGTCGCCGATGCCGTGGTGGTGGGCAGCACCCTGGTCGCCAGAATGGGAGAGCTGGCCGACGACCCCGAAAGGATGCGCCGTGAAGTCGCCGCCCTGCTCGCCGCCATGCGCCAAGCGATGGATCGAATCCCCGCACCCGCCGCCCTCGCGGAGTGAACGCCTGCGAGCGGGCTTCTTTTGCCGCGTTTAGATCGATCGGATAAGACTCGCTCGGACCCTCAACGCCGGACAGGATTATGAGCTGGTACGAAAAACTGGTTCCCTCGCGGATTCGCACCGACGGCCGCAACAAACACCAGATTCCCGAAGGGCTCTGGAATAAATGCGTGGAATGCGGGGCCGTGCTGTACGGCGCCGAACTGGAACGCAACCTTCAGGTTTGCCCCAAATGCAGCCACCACATGTACATCGGCGCCCGCAAACGCTTGCTGAGTTTTCTCGACGAGGACGGCCCTGTCGAAATCGGCGATGGTATCGAACCCACCGATTTCCTGAAATTCAAGGACAGCAAGAAGTATCGGGACCGATTGGTGCAGGCCCAGAAAGCTCACAACGAAAAAGACGCCCTGATCGCCATGCGCGGCCAACTCAAAGGGCTACCGGTGGTGGCCGCCGCCTTCGAATTCGAATTCATGGCGGGCTCGATGGGTTCGGTGGTGGGCGAGCGCTTCGTCCGCGCCGCGCAGATTGCCCTGCACGAGCATATCCCTTTCATTTGCTTCGCCGCCAGCGGCGGCGCGCGGATGCAGGAAGCGCTGGTGTCGCTGATGCAAATGGCCAAGACCAGCGCGACCTTGACCCGGCTGGCCGAGCACGGCGTACCCTACCTCTCGGTGCTGACCAACCCCACGACCGGCGGGGTGTCCGCCAGCCTGGCGATGCTGGGCGATGTCAACATCGCCGAACCGAAAGCGTTGATCGGCTTCGCCGGGCCGCGCGTGATCGAACAGACCGTGCGGGAGAAATTACCGGTCGGTTTCCAGCGCAGCGAATTTTTACTGGAGCACGGGGCCATCGACATGATCGTGGACCGCCGAGACCTGCGCGACCGGTTGGCCTCGCTGCTGGCGATGCTCACTGGCCGGGATGCGCTGGCGGCTTGAACGTGGCGGGACCCGAAAGCGCCGCTATGGCCGACCCTCGGTTTGGCACGCTCGCTGAGTGGCTGGCTTGGCAGGAAACGCTGCACCCTGTCAGCATCGAACTGAAACTGGACCGGATTCGGGCGGTGCTGCGGCGGCTGCACCCGGAACCGCCGCTTTACCCGGCGATCACCGTCGGTGGCACCAACGGCAAGGGTTCCTGCGTCGCTTATCTGGAGGCGATGTTGCGCGCCGCCGGCTACCGGGTCGGCGCTTACACTTCTCCCCACCTGCTGCGCTACAACGAACGCATCCGCATCGATGGAGCGGAAGCGAGCGACGCGGCGATCTGTCGCGCGTTCGCCCGGATCGACGCCGCGCGCGGCGAGCAGTCGCTGACCTACTTCGAATTCGGCACGCTGGCGGCGCTGGAGCTGTTTCGGGAGGCGGCGGTGAACGTCGCGGTGCTGGAAGTCGGCCTCGGCGGCCGGTTGGACGCGGTCAACAGCGTGGATGCCGACGCCGCGCTGGTGGTCAGCATCGGCATCGACCACGCCGAATGGCTGGGGTCGGATCGGGACAGTATCGGTTATGAAAAAGCCGGTATCTTCCGCCCGGATCGACCGGCGATCTGCGCCGACCCCGACCCGCCGGCGCGGCTGCTGGAACACGCCCGACAGGTGGGCGCTCGGCTCCAACGGGTCGGGCGCGACTACGATTTTGCCCGCACCGGCCACAGCTGGAGTTGGTGGAACCCGGAGGTCCGCCTCAATGGTTTGCCGCCGCCCGCCCTGAGCGGCGAGCATCAATTCGGCAATGCCGCCGCCGCCCTCGCCGTGCTAGCCAGCCTGCGCGACCGCTTGCCGGTGCCGCCCGAGGCCATCCGAACCGGCCTGACGACGGTGCGCCTAGCCGGACGCTTGCAAATAATCCCTGGACCCGTTGAGTGGATTCTGGACGTTGCGCATAATCCACATGCCGCCCAGGTACTGGCCGAGCGCTTGCGGGAGCGCCCCTGTTCCGGGCGGACTTTCGCCGTGTTTGGCCTGCTGGCCGACAAGGACGCCGACGGCGTCATCCAGGCGTTGACCGGGGTGGTGGACCGTTGGTATCCGGCCAACCTGGATGGCGCTCGCGGACGCACCGGCGCGGAACTGTCGGCCCGGCTGCACGCCGCCGGCGCGCGAGCAATCGCCCGAAGCGACGCCATCGAGGCGTGCCGATCCGCTCGAACCGACGCCCGAGCCGGCGACCGAATCGTGGTGTTCGGGTCGTTTCATATCGTCGCGCCGGTACTGGCGGCGCGACCGTGGATAACCAGCGCTCCTCTACCGCCTTTAACGGAGGCTTAACCATGGATAGCCGTTTAGCTCAACGTCTGGTCGGGGCCGCCGTGGTTGCGGCTCTGGCGGGGATCCTTATTCCCGAACCGGTGCAGGGCAAACCGCCGCCGACAAACTGGCTCTTATACACATCCTACGCTGCCCACCAGCGGTCAAGAGCAGAGCTCCGGTGGCGC
>DPWB01000256.1 GCA_003527885.1 Candidatus Competibacteraceae bacterium | reverse complement strand
TGGGTTGGTTGGTTTCCAAGCAGAAGAGGCGAGACGAGCCCGGGTACGGTCTCGGGGGCGCGGAGTGGTGTATAAGGGACAGCGGCGGGAGCGGGTCGAACGCCGGCGCGAACAAGGGCGCCGCGCCCGCCGCAAGGCCGATCTTCCCACCGTTTCGGTGGTCGGCTATACCAATGCCGGCAAGTCCACCTTGTTCAATGCGTTGACCCAGGCGGAGGTTTACGCCGCCGATCAGTTGTTCGCCACGCTAGATCCCACGTTGCGGCGGCTGGATTTGCCGGGCGCGGAGCCGGTGGTGCTGGCCGATACGGTCGGATTCATCAGCCACCTGCCGCACGACTTGGTGGCGGCGTTCCGTTCGACCTTGCGCGAAACCTGCGAAGCCAGCCTGCTGCTGCACGTGATCGACGCCAGCCATCCCGATCGGGGCGCGGTCATCGCCCAGGTCGAGACGGTGCTGGAGGAAATCGGCGCGCGGGCGGTGCCGTGCCTGAAAGTATTCAACAAGATCGATCTGAGCGGCGAGCCCGCGCGCCTGGAGCGGAATAGCGACGGCCAGCCGGAAGCGGTGTGGCTGTCGGCCGCGACCGGTGCGGGCGCCGAGCTGCTGAAGGCGGCGCTGGCGGAACGGCTGCGGGGCGAAGCCCTGCACGGGTGGCTATGCTTGCCGCCTTCGGCGTCCCGGCTGCGGGCGCGGCTGTTCAGTTTGGGCGCGGTGCTCGCCGAACAAAACGGGCCGACCGGCGAATGGCTGATCGAAGCCCGCACTTCGCGGGGTAACATGGATCTGCTGTACCGCCGCTACGGCTTGCGGGCGGAATGGGTGCGTTCGGGGTTTGAAATTCCGAGGGTGTGAACAGGGTTTGCAATCCAAAAAACTAGTTTTGGGGTACGAGATGGCGTGGAATGAACCGGGAGGCGGTAACCGTGATCCCTGGAGTGGCGGTGGCCGCGATCAAGGACCGCCCGATCTCGATGAAGTCATCCGCAAGCTGTCGGACAAGTTCGGCGCGTTGCTGGGCAGCCGGCGCGGCGGTGCTAGCGGTGGCGGTGGCGCGGGTCCTTCGGGGTCCGGGCTGGCCGGCATTGGCCTAGTGGTCGGTTTGATCGCGCTGATCGGGTGGTTGATCGCCAGCATCTACATCGTCGATGAAGGCACCCGCGGGGTGGTGTTGCGCTTTGGCAAGTACTTGAAAACCACGCTACCGGGTCCGCATTTGCGTATCTTCCCCATCGATCGGGTCGAAATCGTGAACATCGAGCAGCGGCGTTTTCGGGAGATCGGCTATCGGTCCACGGGCGCCAACAACCGTCAGCAAGGCGTGCGGTCGATGCCCAAGGAAGCCCTGATGCTGACGCAGGATGAAAATATCGTCGACGTGCGGCTGGCGGTGCAATACCAGATCAAGGATCCAAGGGCCTATCTCTTCAACGTGCTGGACCCGGAAAGCGTGCTGGTTCACGTCGTGGAAAGCGCCACGCGCGAAACCATCGGCAAGAGCACCATGGATTTTGTGCTGACCGAAGGCCGCAGCGACATCGTGGCGAGCATCAAAGCCTTGAGCCAGCGGGTGCTGGACAATTATCCGCCCGGCGCGCTCCAACTCGCCGGCGAGCGAGGCGCGGTTCAGAAGGCGGCCGAGCCGCCCTTGATCAAGAGCGCGCCGCAGGGCGAAAAACCCGACCTGCAAGTTTCCGGCGACAGCAGCAAGGGCATCGGCTTGCAGATTATCACCGTGGTCCTTCAAGACGCCCAGCCCCCGGAAGAAGTCCAGGATGCATTCGCCGACGCCATCAAGGCGCGCGAGGACGAGCAGCGGCTGAAAAACGAAGCCGAAGCCTACGCCAACGAAGTCATCCCCAGAGCGCGCGGCCAAGCGGCGCGCCGGTTGCAGGAAGCGTCCGCTTACAAGGACCAGACCATCGCCCAGGCGCAGGGCGAAGCCAACCGCTTCGACCAACTGTTGACGGCTTATCGAAAAGCGCCCGAAGTGACCCGTGATCGGTTGTACCTGGAAACCTTGGAAACGGTGCTGTCCCGGACCAGCAAGGTGCTGCTGGACGCGCAGGGGAGCAACAATCTGCTGTATTTGCCGTTGGACCGCTTGCTCAAACCGGGTGAGGCAGGCGTGAATGCGGGCGGCGTTGCGGCGCCGGGAGGCACCCCGGCCGAAACGCCCGCGTCGGTTCCCTCGGTCGAGGGCGGGGCGGCGGCCACCCGCTTGCGTGATCTCAACCGCGGCCGGGAGGTGCGCTGATGTCGTTCCTGTCGCTGTCTCGTAACGTGGTGTTGAGCGTCACCGGCGCCGTGGTGGTGCTGCTGTCGCTGGCGCTGTTCACGGTGGATGAAACCCAGACCGCCATCCGCTTCCAACTGGGTGAGATCGTCCAGGACAATTACAAGCCGGGCTTGCATTGGAAGTGGCCGCTGATCAACAACGTCCGCAAGTTCGACCGGCGCCTGCAAACCCTGGACACCGAACCGGAACGATTTTTGACCGCCGAGAAGAAAAACGTCATCGTCGACTCGTTCGCGATGTGGCGGGTCGAAGATGTCCGGCTGTTCTATACCACGGTGGGCGGCGATCCGGCCCAGGCCAACGTCCGGCTCGACCAGATCGTCAAAGACAGCCTGCGCAGCGAGTTCAGCAAACGCACCATTCAAGACGTGGTGTCGGGCGACCGCGATCAGATCATGGAAACGCTCGGCCGGCTACTCAAGGAGCAGGCGACCCACCTCGGTATCGCCTCGGTGGACGTGCGGATCAAGCGGATCGACCTTCCCGCCGATGTCAGTAACTCGGTGTTCAGCCGGATGAAGGCCGAACGCTTGCGGGTGGCCAAGGAGTTCCGCTCCCGCGGCGGCGAGGCGGCCGAGCGCATCCGCGCCGACGCCGACCGCCAGAGCACCGTGTTGCTGGCCGAAGCCTATCGCGACGCCGAACGGCAGCGGGGCGAGGGCGATGCGCAGGCGGCCGACATTTATGCCCAGGCTTATGGCAAGGATCAGGATTTCTACACGTTCCACCGCAGTCTGGCGGTTTACCGTCAAGGATTTTCCAGTCGGGACGACGTGCTGGTGCTGAAACCGGACTCTCAGCTCTTCCGTTACTTCAATCAATCGAAATGATGTGCCCAGGTCGCGGGTTGGGTCGCCTTGGCGCTGCTGGCGTCGGCCGCTGACATGTGGGATGGGCTGCTGGCGGCATTCGGTTTGATGCTGGTGTTCGAAGGAATTTTGCCGTTCCTCAATCCGCGGGCTTCGCGGCTGACGCTGCTGCGAATCGCGCAACTGGAAGACCGGCTGCTGCGCTCGATCGGGTTGGGCAGTATGCTGCTGGGCTTGCTGGTGTTGTACTTCTTCCGCTGACCCTGCTGCGCCGAACGGAACCATGAACGCCGATTCCCCGTCGATCCCCCATGACGCTTGAAGATCGCTGGCTGTTGCCGGAAGGTATCGAGGAGATTCTGCCGCCGGCGGCCAGCCGCTTGGAGCGGCTGCGCCGCCGCTTGGTCGATCTGTACGCGAGCTGGGGTTACGAGCTGGTCGTTACACCGCTGATCGAATTTTTGGAATCGTTGTTGACCGGCACCGGCAACGACCTCGAACTCCAAACCTTCAAGCTGACCGATCAAGCGAGCGGTCGCATGATGGGGGTGCGCGCCGACATGACCCCGCAAGTGGCGCGGATCGACGCCCATGTGCTCAAGCGGGAGGGGCCGGTTCGGCTGTGCTACATGGGGACCGTGCTGCGCACGCGCGGCGACGGTTTTGGCGGCTCCCGCAGCCCCTATCAGGCGGGCGTGGAGCTGTACGGCCACCGCGGTCACGAAAGCGATCTGGAAGCCCTGACCCTGCTGCTGGAAACCCTGGCGGTCGCGAATATCGACAACGTGCATCTGGATTTGGGGCACGTGGCGATTTTCCGTGAGCTGGTGCGGCAAGCCGGTTTGGGTCAGGACCAGGAAAAGCGGTTGTTTGAAGCGCTGCAACGCAAAGCGTTGCCCGAAATCCGCGAGCTGTTGACCCCTTGGAAGCTCCCGGCCCGTTACGCTGACCTGCTGGCGCGCTTGGCCGAACTGAACGGTGGGCTGGAGGTGTTGGCTGAGGCCGAGGCGCTGTTGGCCGGCGCGGGCGCGGAAATCGGCGAGGCGCTGGAAACGCTGCGGCGGCTGGTCGCCGCGCTGCGGCGTTACCGGCCGGAACTGCCGATCCATATCGACTTGGCCGAATTGCGGGGCTATCACTACCATACCGGCGTCCTGTTTTCGGCCTATGTGCCGGGGCAAGGTCAGGCGGTGGCGCAGGGCGGCCGCTACGACGAGATTGGCCAGGTGTTCGGCCGGGCGCGCCCGGCGACCGGGTTCAGCACCGATTTGGCGATCCTGCTGGCGTTGGGTTCGGTGGCGGAGAGCGCGAGCACCGGCATCTACGCGCCAACGCTGGGGGATGATCCGGCGCTGGCGCGGCGGGTGGCGGACTTGCGCGGCCAAGGGGAGCGCGTGGTGCGCGCCTTGCCCGGCGCGGTGGAGACCCCCGCCTTGCTGGGATGCGACCGGATCTTAAGGTACCGGGACAACGATTGGCTCGTCGTCCCGGCGGCAGAACCGCCCGTCGAGCACGGCCGGACTCGTTAAGCCACTTTCAGGAAGCGGACATGGGTAAGAATGTGGTCGTCATCGGCGCGCAATG
Source organism: Candidatus Competibacteraceae bacterium (assembly GCA_003527885.1). Lineage (GTDB taxonomy): Bacteria > Pseudomonadota > Gammaproteobacteria > Competibacterales > Competibacteraceae > Competibacter_A. Next base: position 570 of record DPWB01000256.1, on the reverse strand, counting down.
GGGCGACGAAGGCAAGGGCAAGGTGGTGGATCTGCTCACCGACAACGCGGCGGCGGTGGTGCGGTTTCAGGGCGGACACAACGCCGGCCACACGCTGGTCACCGGCGGTGAAAAAACCGTGCTACACCTGATTCCGTCCGGCATCCTGCGCGAGGGGGTGGCCTGCCTGATCGGCAACGGGGTGGTGCTGTCGCCGGCGGCGCTGTTGGCCGAGATCGACGGGCTCGAACAGCGCGGCATCACGGTCGTGGAGCGGTTGCGGCTCAGCGCGGCCTGCCCGTTGATTCTGCCCTATCACATCGCGCTGGACCGGGCGCGTGAAGTAAAGCGCGGCGATCGCGCCATCGGCACCACCGGTCGCGGCATCGGGCCGGCGTATGAGGACAAAGCCGCGCGGCGGGCGGTGCGGCTGGGCGATCTCTTGGATCGGGAACGTTTCGCCGCCAAACTGGAAGAGGTGATGGATTACCACAATTTCGTGTTGCGGCACTATTTTCAGACCGAAGCGGTCGATTATCGCCGCACCTTGGACGAGGCGTTGGCGATGGCCGAACGCTTGCGCCCGCTGGT
>DPWB01000280.1:631-7107 GCA_003527885.1 Candidatus Competibacteraceae bacterium | reverse complement strand
GCCACGACATCCAGGAACGGGAGCGCACCCTGCACCGCAACCAGCTTCGCGCCGGACGCCTGCGCGAGGTTTTAGGACAAGCCGAAGCCCTGTTGGAACAACCCAGCGAAGTGCGCGAGACCGACTTGAAGCAGCTGCGGCAACGTTGGGACGGCCTGGAACGTCCAGAGTCCCACGAGTTGGCCAACCAGCTACAGGGCCGTCTCGATGGCCTGTTCGACAGGCTGCGCGCCCGCCTGCAACGGCAAGTCCAACAGCGGGATCAGGAATGGCGGGAACTCCAGGAGCTGGCCGGCCAGCTTGAGGCGGCGCTCGAAGAAGGCGAACTCCAGCAAGCCACCCACCTGCAAGAGCAGACCCGCCAACGGCTGAAGCACAACATCGGCTTGACCCGCGCGCAAATGGCCGCGATCGAGGAGCGTTTGCAGCATTGCGCCGGCCGTATCGGCGAGCTGCGCGACTGGCGGCGTTGGGGGACCCATCAAGCCCGCGAACAGCTCTGCATCGCCGCCGAAAAATTGATCGGCCTGGAAACCGAACCCACCGAGATCGCCCAACGCATCCAGCAAACCCGCGCGGCCTGGAAAGATTTGGACCACCACGAAGGCGCCGCGCCCAAAGTCCTCTGGAAGCGCTTCAATGACGCCTGCGAACGCGCCTACGCTCCCTGTCAGGCCCATTTTGAGGCACAGAGCCGCGAACGCCAGCACAATATGGAAAAGAAGCTGGCGCTGTGCGAGCAACTGGAACAGTTCGAAACCGCCACCGACTGGCAACAGGTGGACTGGCGCGAGGCCGACCGTTTGTGCCACCGCGCTCGGGAAACCTGGTTCAAACTGGGACCGGTCAACCGTTCCGACCGCAAGCAGCTGGATCGCCGCTTCCAGCACATCCTGCAACGGCTCGATGCGCGCCTGGGCGTCGAACGCGAGCGTGAAGTCACGCGCCGCCAGCAACTGATCCAAGGCATTCAGGCCATGATCGAAAATCCCGACTTGCGCGCCGCTATCGAAGCCGCCAAGCGCGCCCAGGCCGAATGGCACCCAACCGTGCAAGCTCCGCCCCGCCAGGAACAGGCGCTGTGGAAGGAATTTCGCGCCGCCTGCGACGCGGTGTTCGCCCGCCGCCAGCTCGAACAGCAGGCCGCCGACACCGAACGGCACAGCAATCTGGCGCGCCGGCTGGAACTGTGCGAGGAAATCGAAACGCTGGCCACCATCGACCACGCCCAACTGGTGGCGGCCCAAGCCCGACTGCAAGCCGCTCAGCAGGAGTGGGAAACCATCGGAATCACCCCCAAATCCGAGCAGCGCGCGCTGAACCAACGCTTTGAAACAGCCGTCCGGCAGTTCGTCCGTCACGAACGGTTTTTGCGCCAGACCGGCGGTCGGGAGAACTTCAAACAACTGCACGCGCGGTCCCGGTTGTGCGCCCGTTTGGAACGGTTGCTCGCGCTGGCACCGGTCGATGCCGGGATGCTCGACCAGGACCGCAAGAGCTGGGAGGGCTTACCGGCACTGCCGGAGGCGTTGTTGGAACCGATCCAACGGCGCTTCGACGCCGCGCTGCGGGTTCTGACCGACGTTCCAGAGCAAGCGCCCGGCTTGATCGCCCGTCTCGAACAAAATTTTGAGCGCAAACAGGTTTGGTGCATCTGCATGGAAATCGCCGCGGGCGTGGAATCACCGCCCGAATGCGCCCAACAGCGGATGCAGTATCAAGTCGCCCGGTTGTCAGCCTCTCTGGCGGGCGCCGCCCCGAAAGGCGAGGGGCTCGACGATCCCCGGCTGCTGCAAGAACAGTGGTGCTGGACCGGCGCGCTCCCCGCCGAACCGGAATCCGCGCTGGACGCCCGCTTCCTGCACGCCTTGCGGGCTTGGTGGCGACAGGAGGAGGTCTGAAAGCGCCCGGTCGCGCCGCCGGCCCGCCGCCGGCATGAAGCCCGGCGATCTGCTGCTGGCGCTGTTGGCCAACACCGCATGGGCTTTCAATTTTATTGTCGGCAAAGCCGGCGTCAGCCACTTTCAGCCGTTTCTGTTCACCGGCTTGCGCTTTGCCGTCCTGCTGCTGGTGCTGCTGCCGTTCCTGCGCTGGCTGCCGGGCCGGATGGGCGGGGTGCTGGGTATCGCCCTGGTTCAGGGCGTGATTCATTTTAGTTTGATTTTCGCCGGCCTCGAAGCCAGCGGCGATATCGCGTCGGTCGCCATCGCCAGCCAGCTGTATGTGCCCTTTTCCGCCTTGCTGGCGGTCATGTTCCTGGACGAACGGCTCGGTCGGCGTCGGCTGCTCGGCATGGCGTCGGCCTTTGGCGGCGTTCTGGTGATCGGGCTGGACCCGCTGGTCTTCAATCACCTCGACGCTCTGCTGCTGATTACCGCCGGCGCGCTGGCGATGGCGGTCGCCACGATTCAGATGCGCCGCTTGCAAGGCGTCGGCGTGTTGGCCCTGCAAGGCTGGATCGCGCTGTGCGCCACACCCGCGCTGGCGTTGTTGTCGCTGCTGTTCGAAGACGGCCAATGGGCGGCCGTGCGTTCCGCAACGCCGCGGGAATGGGCGACGCCGGTCTATTCCGCCTTGGCCGCTTCCCTGGTCGGCCACGGCATCGTGTACTTGCTGCTCGGCCGTTACCCGGTCGGCGTGGTCACGCCTCTGCTGCTGCTGTCGCCCGTTTTGGCGGTCGTCTTCGGCGTGCTGCTGTGGGGCGACGTATTGACCTGGAAGCTGATCCTCGGCGGGATCTTGACCTTGGCGGGAATCGCCGTCATCACCGTACCGGCACCACGTCGCGCCGCATCGTCCGGCTGACGGGGCGACAGCGCCACAATTTTACAATTCCCGCCGGACCAGCCGTTCGATCAGCGGCTGCAAGATGATTTCCATGGCGAAGCCCATCTTGCCGCCCGGCACCACGATGGTGTTGCGGCGAGACATGAACGAATCGTGGATCATGTGCAACAGATTGACAAAATCCGGCTGCGTTTTTTGGGTGTCCGTGAAGCGGATCACCACGAAGCTTTCATCGAGCGTCGGAATGTCGCGCGCCGTGAACGGGTTGGAGGTATCGACCGTCGGCACCCGCTGGAAATTGATGTCGGTGCGGGAAAACTGCGGGACGATGTAATGGGTGTAGTCGTACATCCGGCGCAGGATGGTATCGGTGACCGCCTCGGCGCTGTAGCCGCGCTCGGCGGTATCGCGGTGCACTTTCTGAATCCATTCCAGATTGACGATCGGCACCACGCCGATCAATAAATCGACGTAGCGGGCGACGTTGACCTTGTCGGTCACGACCCCGCCGTGCAAGCCCTCATAGAACAGCAGATCGGTTCCCGCCGGCAACTGCGCCCACGGCGTGAAGGTGCCGGGCTGTTGGCCGAAACGGTGAGCTTCTTCCCAATCGTGCAGGTAGCTGCGCCGCAACCCGGTGCCGTGTTCGCCGTATTCCATAAACAAGGATTCCAGGCGGTCGAACAGGTTGCCTTCGGGGCCGAAATGGCTGAGGTTGCGGCCTTCCAGATGCGCTCGCTCGATCTGGCGCTGCATTTCCAACCGGTCGTAGCGGTGGAAGCTATCGCCCTCCACGATCGCGGCGTTGATGCCATCCCGCCAGAAAATATGCTCCACCGCCACCCGAACCGTCGAGGTGCCGGCTCCGGACGAGCCGGTGATCGCGATGATCGGATGCTGTTTCGACATGGCCGCTCCGGGCGATGAATTTTAGAAAAACGCCAGTATCGGATTGTGGGTGGCCCAATGACAAAGGCGGCGGACATTCAGTCCCGCCGCCTTTCCAAGCGTCGCGCTTCAGGCGTGGTCAGCGCCCGGCTTGGCCTAGCAAGCCCCGCAATTGGTAACGGTAGATAAAACCTGGCAAGGCGGCGACCGCGAACAGGCACAAGGTCACCGCATAAAACTCCCAATCCTGCGCCTGACGGTTGCCGGTGACCTTATATTCGAAACCGAAGCCCATAGCCACCAGCAACCCGTATAGCCCTCCCCATTCGAGAAGCCGCAGCCAGAAGGGTTTGGCTCGTTCCGGCCGCAAGACAACAAACAACCAGCGATCGCTCAACAGCGGCAAATTGGCCGCCACTGCGGCCAACACCAGCCACAGACCGACAACGAGGTTCTGAGACACCGCGTTGCTTACAAATCAGCTCAACAATGCCGTGGTGCACCACGTCATCAGCGCGGTGGGATACAAGCCCAACACGACCAACAACAACCCGTTGGCGCTGATCGCGACTTTGACATCCTGGCTGATTTCGATGGCTTCGCTTTGTTCGGGTTTGTCGAAATACATGCATTTGACCACCCGCAGATAGTAAAACGCGCCGATGACCGAGAACAGCACCCCGACCAGGGCCAGCCAAACCAAGCCGATTTCGACGACGGACTGCAAGACCACCCACTTGGCGTAAAAACCGGCCATGAACGGAATGCCGGCCATCGACATCATCACCGCCAGCATCAGGAAAGCCAGCCAGGGGTTACGGTCGTTCAAACCGTTGAAGTCGCTGATCTGCTCGGCCTCGAAGCCCGACCGGCTCAACAAGATCACCATGCCGAAAGCGCCGGCCGCCATCAGCACGTAGATGATGGCGTAGAACATCGCCGCCGCGTAGCCTTCCGGCGTCCCGGCCAAAACGCCGAGCAGCAGGAAACCGACGTGAGAGATCGTCGAGTAAGCGAGCATTCGCTTGATGTTGGTCTGGGCGATCGCGATCAGGTTGCCGACCGCCATCGACAGCACCGATAAAATGATCAGCATTTGCTGCCAGTCGCCTTGCAGGTTGCCCAGCCCGTCCACCAGCACCCGCATTATCAGGGCGAAGGCCGCCAGCTTGGGCGCGGAACCGATGTACAAGGTGACCGAGGTCGGCGCACCTTGGTAGACATCCGGCAGCCACATGTGAAACGGCACCGCGCCCAGCTTGAACGCCAACCCGACCACCAGGAACACCAAGCCGAACACCAGCACCAGGTTGTCCCTGCCCTGCTTGGCGACCGCATCGGCGATCACCTGGAGATCCACGCTGCCGGTCGCCCCGTAGATCATCGAAATGCCGTACAGCAACATGCCGGAGGCGAGCGACCCCAGCACGAAATACTTCATGGCGGCCTCGGAAGCCAGCGGCGAATCCCGGTCGATCGCCACCAGCGCATACAGCGACAGCGACAACAGCTCCAGGCCCAGGTACACGCTGAGCAGGCTGTGGGCCGACACCATGATCATCATGCCCAGCACGCCGAACAGCCCCAACACGTAGTATTCGCCCTTGAACAGATCGCGTTGCCGCAAATAGTCGCGCGAGTACAGAAAGACCGCGGCGGACGCCACGCAGATGAAAAATTTGAGCAGATCGCCCATCGCGTCCTTGATGTAATGGCCGAACATGGTGATCGTCGGCGCGGGCGCGTACGTCAACAAGGTCAGCACGGCCGCTCCCAGCAGGGTCAATTGCGCCAACCCGTAAGTGATATGCCGCTGCCGCTGTTCCAGAAACACGTCGATCACCAAGACCGCGCAGGTCATGAACAACACGAACAGTTCCGGCACGACCGGCGTGAAATCAGGAGCGACGAAGTTCATGGGGTTTCCCTATTGTCTGGTTCGTCTCGGCGTCGGAGCGCTTTACAGCAGCTTGGTCGCGGTGATGTGGTGCAGCAAGTTGTCCGCCGTGGCGTGCATCACCGAGGTCAGCGGATCGGGCCAGAGGCCGAGCAACAACACCGCCGCCGCCAGCAAACTCAGCATGATGATCTCGCGGTTGTTGACGTCCTGAAGTTCGGCGACATGCCGGTTGCCGACCTCGCCAAAGATCACCCGCTTGATCAACCACAAGGTATAGGCTGCCCCCAGAATCAGGGTGAAAGACGCCAGAAAAGCGATCCAGAAACTGGCCTTGAAGCTACTCAGGATCACCAGGAATTCGCCGACGAAACCCGAGGTGCCGGGCAAGCCGGCGTTGGCCATGCCAAACAGCACCATGAACGCGGCGAACACCGGCATGGTGTTGACCACCCCACCGTAATCCTTGATCTGGCGCGAATGCACCCGGTCGTACAGCACGCCCACGCACAGGAACAGCGCACCCGAAATGAAGCCGTGCGACACCATCTGCACCATGCCGCCCTCGATGCCCATGGTCGCCCCGCTCAGGCTGCCGGTATGGCGGTGTAGACCGAACACGATGAAAAAGCCCAGGGTGACGAAGCCCATGTGGGCGATAGAGGAATAGGCGATCAGCTTTTTCATGTCCTGCTGGACCAGCGCCACCAAGCCGATGTAGATCACCGCCACCAGCGACAGCGCGATGATCAGCCAATCCAGCATGGCCGAGGCATCCGGCGTGATCGGCAGGGCGAAGCGCAAAAAGCCGTAGCCGCCGATCTTCAAAGTGATCGCCGCCAGAATCACCGAACCGCCGGTCGGGGCCTCGACGTGAGCGTCCGGCAACCAGGTATGCACCGGC
>DPWB01000280.1:0-405 GCA_003527885.1 Candidatus Competibacteraceae bacterium | reverse complement strand
CATCGGCACCTTGACCGAAAAACCGAGCAGGAAGGCGAAGAAGATCAACACCTGTTCGGTCATGGTGAGCGGCAGCTTGTGAAAATCCAGAATCTCGAAGCTGTTGGCTTGGTTGTACAGGTAGATCAACGCGATCAGCATGAACACCGAGCCGAAGAAAGTATACAAAAAGAACTTGAGGGTGGCGTAAACCCGGCGCGGCCCGCCCCAGATGCCGATGATGAGAAACATCGGAACCAGCATCGCCTCGAAGAACACGTAGAACAGCAGCGCGTCCAGCGCGGCGAACACGCCGATCATCAGGCCTTCCATGATCAGGAAAGCCGCCATGTACTGGGCGACGCGGTACTGGATCACTTCCCAGCCGGCGATCACCACCAGCACGGTCATGAAGGCGGTGAGCAG
>DPWB01000412.1 GCA_003527885.1 Candidatus Competibacteraceae bacterium | reverse complement strand
CTGTCCAAGGCGCACGGCGAGCCGGCTACTAGTCCGTGTTCTTTTTGCAAGCAGAAGACGGCATACGAGTTTCGCCTTAGTCTCGTGGGCTCGGAGATGTGTATAAGAGACAGGGTATAAACGATGGCGAGGGACATGGGGAGCCTGTGGTGCGGCCGTCGGGCCGGCAGGTCCTGGGTCGCCGCGCCCGGCGGGTCGCCGCCAGCGCACTGCACTCATTTAGTGCAGTGCGCTGGGCATTCCAGAGAACGAGCGGCTGGCCAAGCGGCAGGGGCGCGGAGGGGGGCGGGTCAGCCATCGCCTTCGGGTTCGCCCGGTTTTTCGGCACCTTTGCGCCGTTTGCCGATGCTGGCTTTCGCTTCCAGCTCCGCGACCTGTTTTTCCAACTCCTCCAGCTTGGCCCGGGTGCGGGCCAATACGCCTTGCTGGACCTCGAATTCCTCGCGCGTCACTAGGTCCAGTTTGTTGAAGGTGGCTTGTAGGGCGGCATGGATGTTCTTTTCCATATCTGTTTGAAACTGGCGGAAGCTGGACGGCAGGGCTTCGGTGAAGCGTTTGGCCAGATCGTCGAAGATTTTGGGGTCGATCATCACGGTTTCTCCAGGGTACCCAGCATTGTGAATTTTAGTTTAACGGGATTTTCCGGTTTGTGGACGGAATGTGTTGCACCAACTAAGTGCATGGCGTGGCGCGCGGGCCGGGCCGGGGCTAGAACGGGTGCAAAAAATGGCGGAAGTTTAAAACAAACCAATTAATATCAATGAGATAACTTGATGGCATGTAATGTGCTATGCGGTGTCGACACCTTTATCGTTGGCGCTGGCCCACCGAGATGGTGGAAACGCTGGGACAACGGGCCGTGCCCTTCGCCGGGTTTTTCAAGCTATGGGAGATTGCAACGTATGAAGCTGGTTTCCGCGGTCATCAAGCCATTCAAGCTCGACGATGTGCGAGAGGCGCTCTCGGAAGTGGGTGCGCAGGGCATTACGGTCACCGAAGTCAAGGGGTTTGGCCGTCAGAAAGGGCATACCGAGCTGTACCGGGGCGCGGAGTACATCGTGGACTTTCTGCCCAAGATCAAGATCGAGGTCGGTGTCTCCGACGACCTGACCGAGCGGGTGATCGAAGCGATCACCCGCGCCGCCAATACCGGTAAGGTCGGCGATGGCAAGATTTTCGTCTACGACCTGGAAAGCGCCGTCCGAATCCGCACCGGCGAGTCCGGGCCGGAAGCGTTGTGAAGCGATCCTGCATTTGGCTGTTTTAACTGACGACTGGAGACATCCACCGATGAGCAGAGCGATGCAGGTAATCAAAAACGGCGGTTTGGCGTTGCTGGCGGCGCTGGCTCCAACGCTGGCGCTGGCGCAAGAGGCCGTCAAACCGGAGCTGAATTCGGGCGACACCGCCTGGATGCTGACCTCGACCGCCCTGGTGTTGTTCATGACCATTCCCGGTCTGTCGCTGTTCTACGCCGGCATGGTGCGGGCCAAGAACGTGCTGTCGGTGATGATGCAATGTTTCGCCATCACCGCGTTGATGACCGTGCTGTGGACGGTCTACGGCTACACCCTGGCCTTCGACACCACCGGCATGACCAAGGAAGCCATCAACCTGAGCACCTTTGTCGGCGGCTTCGGCAAGGCGTTTTTTAACGGCGTCGGCCGCGATAGCCTCACGCTGGCTATACCGGAGACGGTGTTTGCGACTTTCCAGATGACCTTCGCCATCATCACGCCGGCCTTGATCGTCGGCGCGTTCGCCGAGCGGATGAAATTTTCCGCCCTGCTGCTGTTCGTGGGGCTTTGGTTCACATTTGTCTATGCGCCGATAGCCCACATGGTCTGGAGCGGCGACGGCGCGCTGATGTGGGATTGGGGCGTGCTCGATTTCGCCGGCGGCACCGTGGTTCACATCAACGCCGGCATCGCGGGACTGGTGGCCTGTATCGTGCTGGGCCGGCGCAAAGGCTATCCGACCACCGCCATGCCGCCGCACAACCTCAACTTCACCCTGATCGGCGCGTCGATGCTGTGGGTCGGCTGGTTCGGTTTCAACGCCGGCAGCGCGGTGGCGGCCGACGGCAGCGCCGGCATGGCGATGCTGGTTACCCAGATCGCCACGGCGGCGGCGGCGCTGAGCTGGATGTGCGCGGAATGGCTCAACCACGGCAAGCCGAGCGCTCTGGGCATCGCTTCGGGCGCGGTGGCGGGCCTGGTGGCGATCACCCCGGCCTCCGGCACCGCCGGGCCGCTGGGCGCGCTGCTGATCGGCATCGCCTCCGGCGTCATCTGTTTCCTGGCCTCCACCAAGCTCAAGCGGGCGCTGGGCTATGACGACTCCCTGGACGTGTTCGGCGTGCACGCGGTCGGCGGCATCGTCGGCGCGATTCTCACCGGCTTGTGCGCCGACGCGGCGCTAGGCGGCAAGGGTTTGGCCGAGGGCGTTTCGGTCGGCGCTCAGTTGTGGGTCCAAACCAAGGGTGCGCTGTTTACCATCGTCTATTCCGCTGTCTTGAGCTACCTCCTCCTCAAGCTGGTGGATGCGCTGGTGGGATTGCGAGTGACCGAAGAGCAGGAAACCGAAGGTCTGGATATCGCGTTGCACGACGAACGCGGCTACAACCTCTGACAGTCAGGGCGAACGGCCGGTCGCGGGGGCCGGCTGTCGGTCCTCCGACACATCGCACGCGGTCCCGGATTTCGGTTATAGTCCCGCCCGGTCTTTCTTTGAATCAAGCGAACGCTAGAGGGCAGCCATGAAGCTAATCGCCGCAATCATCAAACCGTTCAAACTGGACGATGTGCGGGAGGCCCTGTCGGGTATCGGCGTGCAGGGCATTACCGTGACTGAGGTCAAGGGGTTCGGCAGACAGAAGGGGCATACCGAGCTGTACCGCGGCGCCGAGTACGTGGTGGATTTTCTGCCGAAGGTCAAGCTGGAAATCGCGGTGGATGACGGCTTGGTGGACAAGGTGGTGGAAGCCATTTGTTCGACCGCCAACACCGGCAAGATCGGCGACGGCAAGATCTTCGTTTACGATCTGGAACGCGCGATTCGAATTCGCACCGGCGAAATCGGCCCCAGCGCCTTGTGAGGGCGCGGTGAGGCGCGGCCGGCGGGGCGGAGCTACCGCGGCTCCGCCCTCATGTTGTTAGCGTTCAAAGTCCCGCCAGCGTCCGCCGCATGAATTCCGGGGTGGCCGGCGCGGCGCGGTGGATGGCGGCGTTCGCCTCGCCTTGATGGAGGCGCGGAGACGGGGCGTTCAGGCCTCTTTAGGCAGAGGTAGCACCGCGCACAGCGTGTCCAGTTCCGCCATGCTGGCATGGACTTGCCCCACCGCCGCCATCGCCTGTTCGCGGGTGATGCCGAGCGTGAACATGGCCAGCGCGGGGAGCCGGTTGTTATGTTCCTCGCCCAGACCGACATAATGCAGCAGGCGGTTGGCGATCAGCACCAGATTGGAGTATTCGGCGAAAGGATGGGTGCCCTCCTCGCTGTGATGCCAGCGCACCGCCGAGACCACTTCTTCGGGCAGGTTCCAGGACTGCATCAACCAGGCGCCGATATGGCCGTGCTCGACGCCCATGACATAGCGCTCCGCATCGTTGATCGGGACATGCCGGTTGACGGCGAGAAACCGGTTGAGCAGATAGAGGCGGGCCGGCAGGACATGCGCCAGCACCAGATAACCGAAATCGTGCAACAACCCGCCGAGATAGGCCAAGCCCGGATTGACGCAGGGCGGTTCGGGAAGAAGCTTGACCAGCTCGCCGACGAGCGCGGCGCAGTAGATGCTGTGCTGCCAAACCGCCTGCAAGCCGACCGGCCCACCGGCCGGCATACGGAAGGTTTGAGCCATGCTGGAGCCCAGCAAAAGCGCGAGCGTGCGGTCTGGTCCCAAGACCCGCTCGACCGCGGTCTCCAGCGAATCCACCGGGCCGCGAAAGCCGTGCAGCGGCGCGCGCGCCCAATAGACGAGCTGGGCGGCGCAGGTGGCGTCCTGTTCGGCGAGTCGGATGATATCCTGGGTTGAAGGATTTGCCTCGGCGCGCAGCGCCAGCAGGTGCTGTACGGTCTGGGGCACGGCCGGTAATTCGGTGATGGATTCCAAACCAGCCCGCGTTTGTGCCGGGGTATAGCGGTTGGTCAGGCTGTTCAGGTTTTGAGGCGTGAGCGTCTGTTGGTTGGTCAGAAAATCCAAATCCTCGGCCGGAATCGCAAATCGCCCCCAGCGAGCTTGGGTCAGCAGGTGGCCGAAGTCGCTGGCTGCCATGTTGACGAGACAATCGCTGCTACCGCTTTCAAAAAAAATCTCCCCCTCGCCAGGCAGGCTGGTATCGACTAGCGCGGAAATACCGAACGCGGCCGGCAGGGGTGGCCGTGAATCTCCCTTGCAGCCGCGAGTCTGGAAAAACTGAACCGTTTCGGCGCCGTACAGCGGTTCCAGCTCGAAGTCCCGCAACTGGCAAAGCAGTGGGAAATCCAGCAGGTGGCTATACGGCAGAATCGCCATCAGCAGTTCGTTTTTATCTTGCAGCAGGACCGCGCGCACGAGCCGGCGGGTGGATATGTCGAGCCTTTCCGCCACCTGGCCCAGGGCCTCGTTGGAAGGATAAGAAACCAGCTTATAGGGAAACTGCTGCCGGTCCAGATAACTCCGAACGGAGTCGGGAAGGTTCATGGCAATATCCAAGTCGCGGAATTTTGAACAGCCAGACGTAACGTTATTATTATAGCTGTAGAATGGGACTAATATTAAGCGAATAAAGCGTCTGGATGTCGGGCAAGCGCCGCACCATCAACGGCAAGCTGTGCCAAGACCGAGCTGCTTGCTGGAATTGTCGGGATTATTCGCTTTTCACCGCGATCGCCGAGCTTGGGCCGACCGGTTTGGCGGTTTGCGTCGGGCGGGCCGGGGCGTTGGCGGGTTTGGTCGGCCTGGGTCCACCGGTAGAAGTGGTGGTCGGCGTGGTGGCGTTGTGAATGGGGCGGGTGGACCGGGGGCCGCCGGTATCGGGCGGTGCGGTCAGGTGGCGGATTGGCGCTATCGGCTTGGAGCCGCTGGAGGTCGGGCCGGTGGGTGTGGTCAGGTTTCGAATCGGCGGGGTTGGCGCGGCGCGGCCGCCGGTTGTGGCGATGTCGGGTTTGGCGGGGGTCTTCTTCAAGGGGGTGGGTTTGGTCCCGCTGGCGGCGGTTGCGGTGGCATCCGGTTTGGTGGTGGTTTTCTTCGGAGTGGCGGGGTTTGTGCCCCCGGGGGCGGGGGGGGGGGGGGGCGGGGTGGTGGGGGGGTTTTTTGTGGGGGGGGGGGGGGGCGGGTGTGGCGTCGGCGCTGTGGGGGGGG
>DPWB01000277.1:4703-4934 GCA_003527885.1 Candidatus Competibacteraceae bacterium | reverse complement strand
CTTTGTCTCAGGTGGTCTGTTTTTTTCAAGCAGAAGACGGCATACGAGATCTAGTACGGTCTCGTGGGATCGGGTCTAGCCTCCTCGGTACTGCTTTAGCGACGCAAATGGCCATCGCCCAACACCACGAACTTTTGGGTGGTCAAGCCCTCGATGCCGACCGGCCCCCGCGCGTGCAGCTTGTCGGTGCTGATGCCGATTTCGGCACCCAGGCCGTACTCGAAGCCGTCG
>DPWB01000277.1:3876-4488 GCA_003527885.1 Candidatus Competibacteraceae bacterium | reverse complement strand
CTCGGCGCCCAGGCCGTATTCGAAACCGTCGGCAAAGCGGGTCGAGGCGTTCACCATCACCGAACTGGAATCGACCTCGCGCAAGAAACGCCGCGCCCGGCGGTAATCCTCGGTGACGATGGCGTCGGTGTGGGCGGAACCGTACCGCGCGATGTGGTCCATGGCTTCGTCCATGCCCTGCACCACCCGAACCGCCAGGATGGGCGCGAGATATTCGGCGTACCAATCGTCCTCGGTCGCGGCCTTGGCTCCGGGGATAAGGTCACGGACACGGGCGCAGCCGCGCAATTCCACACCGGCCTCCCGGTACATCCGGCCCAACGGTGGCAGCACTCGCTCGGCGATGCCTTCCGCCACCAGCAGGGTTTCCATGGTGTTGCAGGTACCATAGCGCTGGGTTTTGGCGTTGAAGGCCACCGCGACCGCCTTGTCGATGTCGGCGCGGTCGTCGATGTAGACGTGACAGACGCCGTCGAGGTGCTTGATCACCGGCACCCGCGCCTCGCGGCTGATCCGCTCGATCAGGCCCTTGCCGCCGCGCGGCACGATCACGTCGACATACTCCGCCATGCGGATCAGTTCGCCGACGGCGGCGCGGTCGGCGGTGTCGAT
>DPWB01000277.1:0-3679 GCA_003527885.1 Candidatus Competibacteraceae bacterium | reverse complement strand
GAGCCGCCGCGCAGGATGGCGGCGTTGCCGGCCTTGAGGCACAGGGCGGCGGCGTCGGCGGTGACGTTCGGGCGCGATTCGTAAATGATGCCGACGACGCCCAGCGGCACCCGCATCCGACCGACCTGAATCCCCGACGGCCGGTACTTGAGATCGGTGATTTCACCGACCGGATCGGCCTGGGCGGCAACTTCCCGCAAGCCTTGCGCCATGCCGCGAACGCCTTTGGGGGTCAGCTCCAACCGGTCCAGCAGCGCCGGCTCCAGGTCGGCGGCCCGCCCGGCGTCCATGTCCAGTTGGTTGGCGGCGCGCAAGCGCTCCTCGGCCGCTTCCAGCGCGTCGGCGATGGCGTGCAAGGCGACGTCCTTGCTCCTCGTCTCGGCGCGACCGACGAAACGCGAGGCGGTGCGGGCGCGCTGGCCGACATCGGTCATGTAGCGCGTGATGGCACTGGCGGTATCCGCGTTGCTATTCATCATAACGGCAGCCACTCGGTGGCCGACGCGATACGTCGCGCCGGCGATGATCGTCAAATCTGTTCGGGCAACAACTCCAGGCCCGCCAGCCGCAAACCGTTGGCCAGCAGGCCATCCCAGACCGAACCCGGTTCGACGCCTTTGACGGTTCGGTCGGTCTTGGCGCAGTCGCGCAGCAACCGCCGGCAGTCCGCCAAGGCCAGCCGTCGCAGCGCCTGACGGAGCAGCGGCTTGCGCTTCTCCCAGACTTTTTGCTCGGCCAACGCCGCGTCCAGCGCGTGTCCCCGCTCGCACGCAAAGGCCAGCGCCGCCAGCCGGCGCGCTTCCTGGTGTAGCGCCCAGTTGACGAGCACCGGCTCGATGCCTTCGTCGCGCAGCCCGTTCAGAATCCGCGCCACCCGTTCCGGTTGTCCGAGCAAGGCGGCGTCCACAAAATCATAGATGCTGTAGCGGGCGCTGTCGCCAACCGCCGCCGACACGGCTTGCGCGTTCAATTCCCGTCCATCCGCCAACAGCGCCAGCTTTTCGATGTCCTGAGCGGCGGCGAGCAGGTTGCCTTCGACCCGCTCGGCCAATAACGTTACCGCGTCCGACGTGGGATTAAGACCGCGTTCCCTGAGCCGGCGTTCGATCCAGCCCGGCAATTGGCGCGGTTCTACCGGCAAAACGGCCACCACCACGCCGGCTCCGTCCAGCGCCGCGAACCAGCGGCTTTTTTGGGTGTTCCAGTCCAGCTTGCCGGCGGTGATCAGCAATACGGCATCTTCGGCCGGGCGCTCGGCATAATCGCTCAAGGCCCGCGCGCCGGCATCGCCCGGCTTGGCGTTGTCCAGCCGCACTTCCAACAGGCGTCGGTCGGCGAACAACGAGGGACTGGCGGCCCGTTGCGATAAGGCGTTCCAATCGAAGCCGGCTTCCACCGTCAGGCATTCCCGCTCGCTGTAGCCCCGCTCCCGCGCGGCGGCGCGGATGGCGTCGGCCGCTTCCAGCGCCTGCAACGGCTCCTCGCCGAACACCAAGTACAACCGCGCCAAATTTTTGCGCAGATGCCCGGTCAGTTGGTCGGGGCGCAACCTCAAGACTTGACCGCCTGCAAGCGGCGGACGATTTGCCAGGCCATATCCTCGGCCATGTTGTCCGTCAGGGATTCCTGGGCCGCCTCGAAGCCGAGCACCCGGTTTTCGTCGAACAGCACGGCGCGGTTGGCGCTGATGCCCTCGGCCCCGATCAGAACCCGGCCGTCGCTGAGCTTGACGTCATAAACCGCGCTGTAGACCAGCGAATACTCGCGTTTGACATCGAAACGGTCGGCGGCCATGGTGCGCCGGCCGCCGCCCTCGTTCAGGATGGTGACGATCGCCGTCGCTTGGGTCGGATCGCGGGTGACGGTGACGCCGTTGCTCGCCAGCACCGTCGGGAGCTTGCGGCCGAGCACGCCCGGCGGCATCCCGATGCCTTGCTGGCTCCGGACGTAGATCACCCGTAGTTCCGGCGCCAGCTCCGCCTGCCCGCGCAGGTGAAAGCCACAGCCGGCCAGCAGCGCGACCAGTCCCAGGAGAGTTGTATTCAGCCAACGCATGACGGCACCTCAGCACACCAGATTGACCAGCTTGCCCGGAACCACCACGATCTTGCGCACCGGCTTGCCGCCGACGAAACGCTGCACGTTGGGTTCGGCTTGGGCGGCCCGCTCGATAGCGCCGCGCTCGGCATCGACCGGCACTTCGATCTGGCCGCGCAGCTTGCCGTTGACCTGCACCACCAGCGTCACCAGAGATCGGGCGAGAGCCGTTTCATCGGGCTTCGGCCACGCGGCGGCCAACACGTCATCGCCGTAGCCCAGCTCGCGCCATAAGGTGTGGGTGATATGCGGCACGATCGGCGACAGCAGTCGCAGCAACAGGCTCAACCCCTCGCGGCGCAGCGCACCCGCCGCAGCGCCGCCGCCTTCAATCCGCGTCAGGGCATTCAGCATCTTCATGGCGCCGGACACCACGGTGTTGAACTGGTGGCGGCCGAAATCGAACACGGCTTGGCGCAACGCCTCGTGGATGTCGCGACGCACGGCGCGCGAAGGCCCGTCCAGCGCGGCGGCGTCGGGTTCGCCGGCGGCGCGGATGGCCTCCTGCTGCTCGGCGGCATAGACCCACAGCCGCCGCAAGAAGCGATACGCGCCGGCCACGCCGGTATCGGACCATTCCAGCGCCTGTTCCGGCGGCGCGGCGAACATCATGAACAGCCGGGCGGTATCGGCCCCATATTGTTCGATCAAGGTCTGCGGGTCCACGCCGTTTTTGCGGGACTTGGACATGGTGCCGATGCCACCGTACTCGACCGGCTGGCCGTCCGCAACGGCGACAACGCCCGTCACCCGCCCTTGCTCGTCGCGAGCCATTTCGACATCGCCCGGCGGATAGTAGGCGATGCCGCCCTTTTCGCCCTTGCGAAAAAAGATGTGGTTCAGCACCATACCCTGGGTGAGCAGGTTGGCGAACGGCTCGGATACCCTGGTCAACCCCAGATCGCGCATGACCTTGGTCCAGAACCGGGAATACAGCAGGTGCAGGATGGCGTGTTCGATGCCGCCGATGTACTGGTCGACCGGCATCCAGTAATCCGCCCGCGCGTCCACCATCGCGTTCGCGCCCGGCGTACCGTAACGGAAGAAATACCAGGACGAATCCACGAAAGTGTCCATGGTGTCGGTCTCGCGCCGCGCCGGCTGGCCGCACTGCGGACAGGGACAGTTCAGGAATTCGGGATCCTTGTTGAGCGGGTTGCCGGAACCGTCCGGCACCAGATGCTCCGGCAACACCACCGGCAACTGCTCGTCCCGTACCGGCACCGCGCCGCAGGCCCCACAATGCACGATGGGAATGGGCGTACCCCAATAGCGTTGCCGGGAAATGCCCCAATCGCGCAAGCGCCAGATCACCTTCTTCTCGCCTAAATCCCTGAGGCTCAAATCGGAGGCGATGGCGTCCACCGCCCGCTCGAAATCGAGGCCGTCGTAGTGGCCGGAATTGACGCAGACGCCGTGCTCGGCGTAGGCGTCGCGCCACGGCGCGGGGGTTTCGTCGCCGGCGCTGGTGCGGATTACCGGCTTGATCGGTAGGCCGAATTGATGGGCGAAGGCGAAATCGCGTTCGTCGTGAGCGGGGACCGCCATCACCGCGCCTTCGCCGTAGCCCATCAGCACGTAG
>DPWB01000348.1 GCA_003527885.1 Candidatus Competibacteraceae bacterium | reverse complement strand
CACGCCAGGTCTTGAGGGCCAAAGGAGCTGATTCATGGTAGACGTTATGCGCACCGGCCTGACGGCGCTCATGGCCTCGCAGCGCGCGCTGGCCACCACCAGCCATAACATCGCCAACGCCAACACGCCCGGCTACAGCCGGCAGCGGACCTCGGTGAGCAGCAACATCCCGTTCTTCGCCGGTAGCGCGGGGCGGCCGATGTATGTCGGCACCGGCGTCAGCGTGCAATCCATCACCCGAACTTACGACGATTTTCTGACCCAGCAGGTTCGCGGTCATAGCTCGAACGTCGCCCAGTCGGAAACGATGGACCAGTGGATCGGCCAGTTGGACGGCGCGCTCGGCACCGGCGATACGGGATTGGCCCCGGCGCTCGATCAATTTTTCGCCGCCGCGCAGGATGTCGCCAACAGCCCGGCGTCGCTGCCGGCGCGTCAGGCCCTGCTCGGTCAGGCAAACGCCGTGTCCGCCCGCTTCCAGGAGTTGGACAACCAGATGGATGCCTTGCGCCAGGGCAGCAATCAAAGCCTGGGCAACGCCGTCGGCGACATCAACTCCCTGGCGGAAGGCATCGCCAAGATCAATCAAACCATCGTGTTGGCCCAGGGCGGCAACGGTGGCGCCGCGCCCGATCTGCTCGATCAGCGCGACCAGATGGTGGCCGATCTCGCCCGGAAAGCGCCGGTCAGCACCTTGGAGCAATCGGACGGCACCTTGACGGTATTCGTCGGTAACGGTCAGACCTTGGTGCAGGGTTACAAGACCAACCCGCTGGAAACGGCCCCTGCCTCGTCCGACCCGCGCAAGTTGGATATCCGTTTCAAGCAGACCAGCGCCATCGTCACCGATTTTTTGAACGGCGGCGAAATCGGCGGTTTGGTGGCTTTTCAGAAGCAGGTGCTCGATCCCGCCCAGAACAAACTGGGGTTGATGGCGGCCGGCTTGGCGGAAACCGTCAACGACCAGCACAAGCTGGGGATGGACCTCAACAACCAGTTGGGCGCTGACTTCTTCAAGGTCGGCGGCCCCAAAATCGCCAACAACACCAACAACGCCGACTACGCGAGCTACAATGCCAGCGGCGCGGACTTGAGCGTCGCCATCACCGACATCGGTCAGGCCCAGCCCAGCGATTACGAGCTCGCCTTCGATGGTTCCAGCTACAGCCTGCGCCGGCTGTCGGACGATAAAACCGTCGCCGGCGGCTCCAGCCCTTTGAACGTGGACGGGCTGAGCATCACCGTCAATACCCCGCCGGCCGCCGGGTCCCGTTTTTTCATCCAGCCGACCGGTACGGCGGCGCGGGACTTCAAAGCGACCCTTCAAGATCCCCGTCAAATCGCCGCCGCCGCCCCGATCAAAACCTCCGCCGCGCAGAGCAATAGCGGAACCGGCAAAATTTCGGCGGGCGCCGCGCTCGATGCGAGCAACCCCAACTTGCTCGACGCCACCCGTATTCAATTTACCGGCCCCACCCAGTACACCATCGACGGTGGCGCGCCGATCGGCTATACCAGCGGTGCCGATATCGATGTCAACGGCTGGCGCGTGCAGATCACCGGCGCCCCGGCGGCGGGCGATAGCTTCCAGGTCGGCTCCAACGCGGGCGGCGTCGGCGACAACCGCAACGCCCTCCAACTCGGCGGCTTGCAAACCCGGAAGACTTTGCTAAACGGCAGCGGCAGCGTGCAGGAGCTGCACGGCCAGATGACCGCCGAGGTCGGCCTGCGCGGCAGCACCACCCAAAGTACCCTCAAAGCGCAAACGGCCTTGCTGGAGCAGGCGAGTCAAGCGCGCGATGGCGTGTCCGGCGTCAATCTCGATGAAGAAGCGGCTAACCTGATGAAATACCAGCAATCCTATGAGGCGGCAGCGCGAGTGATCCAGATCGGTGATTCCGTCATCCAAAGCCTGCTGGATGCGATCAGGAGATAAACCATGTTGCGCATCGCCACCTCGCAGCTTTACCAGCAAGGCGCCAAGGCCATGAATGGAGGGCAACTGGCGCTGGCCAAGGTGCAGCAACAAATGGCCACCGGCCAGCGCATTCTGGCCAATTCCGACGATCCCGTCGGCAGCGCCCGTTTGCTGAGTTTGAAGGACGAACTCGGCCGCTACGACCAATACCAGCGCAATATCGATGTGGCCAGCGGCCGGATGAGCCTCGAAGAAAGCACTCTGGGGGACGCGGGCGAGCTGTTGCAGCGGACGCGGGAATTGACCATCCAAGCGAACAATGCGCCCTTGAACGATAACGACCGCCGGGATATCGCCAAGGAAATCCGGCAGATTCACAGCCAGATGTTCAGTCTGGCCAACACCAAGGACGGCGACGGCGAGTATTTGTTTTCCGGCTTTCAAAGCCGCAGCCAACCGTTTGTGTTGGACGCGAACAATCAGGCGATCTATCAGGGCGATCAAGGCCAGCGTTTGGTGAAAGCTGGACCTACGCTGGATGTTCCGGCAAGTGATTCGGGCGACGAGGTTTTTCGGGGCGCGCTGAACGGCAACGGCAGTTTCAGGGTGGCGGCCACCGCCACCAATACCGGCAACGGAAGCGTCGCCGTGGGCAGCGTCACCGATCCGGCCGCGTTTGTGGGCCACTCCTACAGCATCGCTTTTACCTCCGCCACGACCTTCGATGTGACCGATACCACGACCGGTACGGCCGTTCTCAGCAATCAAAATTACAAGGACGAGGGAAGCATCCAGTTTGCCGGCTTGCAGACCGCCGTCAGCGGTAACCCGGCCGCTGGCGATACCTTCACGATCCAACCGGCGACCCGACAGGATTTTTTCAAGACCCTGGACGATCTGGCGACCGCGCTGGAAACCAGTGGAAACACGCCGGCAAGAGGGGCGCAACTCAACCAAGCGCTGGCTAACGGGTTGGCCGCGCTGGATCAGGGTCTGGAGCATCTGACCGGCGTGCGCGCCAAAGCCGGCTCGCGGTTGAAAGCGCTGGAAGAACAAACCACCGTTAACGGAGATTTCACCACGCATCTCCAGCAAACCATCAACGATGTCGGCGGTTTGGACTACGCCGAGGCCGCGACCCGCCTGAGCAAGGAAACCTTTACGCTGCAAGTCGCGCAGCAATCGTTCGTGCGCATTCAAAACCTTTCGCTGTTCAACTACATGCGATAGCGCTTCTCCAAGGCCGCGCCGGAAGTCGCGGCTTTTCCCCTTACACGGCGTTCCGTATTTCTTACCGCTCCAAACTCCGGTTTTGATCCGCTACCCTGCGGGCGGGTAATTTTCGAGGATCGGCGTTTTTTATGGTCATTCGAAGAAAACGGCAATGACTGACTACGATTCCCCGTCCGGAAGATTTGGAAAACCAGTTATGGGCGGATGTGCAACAGCTTGAGGAGGAAAAGCGGATACGTTATATGGGCAGCTTCGAACGGATCGCCACCCAGTACCGGCGGAACTGAAGCCATCCCACAAAAATTTCACCCCAGCCCCTAAAGCCCCATTCCTCAGTGCCGATATTTGAGAGCAAGCAGGGAGTTCACACTTGATACAAAAAGTCGAAAACTCCAAATCAAAACGTAGTTTTCAATCTCAATAAGCGGAGAATGCAATCATGGCACTCGGAATCAACACCAACATCCCTTCAATGAGCGCGCAGCGCAGTTTGGTCGGCAGCCAGGACAAGCTGAACACCGCCATGCAGCGCCTGACCACCGGTATGCGCATCAACTCCGCCAAGGACGACGCGGCGGGTCTGGCGATCGCCGACCGGATGACCTCGCAGATCAAGGGTCTGACCCAGGCAACCCGTAACGCCAACGACGGCATTTCTCTGGCGCAGACCGCGGAAGGCGCGATGCAAGAATCCACCAATATCTTGCAGCGCATGCGCGAACTCGCCGTGCAGTCGGCCAACGACACCAACAGCGCCTCTGACCGCGCGTCCTTGCAGAAAGAAGTGGGCCAGCTCAAGGAGGAGATGAACCGCATTGCCAACACCACCTCGTTCAACGGCAAGACCCTGCTGGATGGCAGCTTCAACGCGCAAAAATTCCAGGTGGGCGCAAATGCGAACCAGACGATCAGCGTGACCGTGGGCAGCGCCCGCGCCGCCGACATCGGCAATCGGGCGTTGGTATCCGACGGTACGGCCGCCAAGACGGTAAGCACCACGGCCGGCGATAACGGCATCGCGGCCCAAACGCTGACGATTTCCGGGCGCGGGAGCGATACCGTTGCCGTGGCGGCCAAAGACAGCGCCGCCAAAATCGCGGCGGCGGTCAACGCCAAATCCGATACGACCGGCGTAACCGCCACGGCGCGCTCTCAAGTCGAGATAAGCAATCTGAGCGCCGCCGGTACGGTCGCTTTAGATATTACCAGCTCGAATTCGACGGCGGTCAAGGTATCGGCTGTGGTGGAAGATCCGACCAACTTGACCGAACTGGCCAAAGCCATTAACGACCAATCCGGCAAGACTGGCGTAACCGCTGCCCTATCGGCGACAAAAGACAAAATCACCCTGGTCAACGAACAGGGCGAAAATATTGAACTCAAGAACACCAGCGCGACGGGCGGCCCAGATATCGATATGGCGGGCGTCGATGGCGCGGGTACGGCGGGTACGGCGTCTACTCTGGCGGTTGGTGGCAGCGGCGTCGTGGCCGGTACGGTCAGCTTCAGCTCGGATGCGGCCTACACCGTCTCCGGTGGTAGCGCCGATCTACTCAGCGCCGCGACCATGTCCGGGTCGCTCAACTCGGTGGCGGATGTCGATATTTCCACTCAGGACGGTTCTAACAAGGCGTTGAAAATTATCGACGGCGCGCTGGCGATGATCGACTCCAGCCGCGCGGAATTGGGCGCCGTGCAAAATCGCTTCGGCTCCACGATCAGCAACTTGTCAAACGTGTCCGACAACTTGAGCGGCGCCCGCTCCCGTATCCAGGACACCGACTTCGCGGCGGAAACGGCGAATATGAGCAAGTCGCAGATCCTGCAACAGGCCGGCATCGCGATGCTGTCGCAGGCCAACCAGAGCCAGCAGAACGTGATGTCGCTGCTCCGGTAATCGGTTAAGTAGCAAAGGGCGGGGCTTGAGCAAGAAAGACGCTCAAGCCCCGCTTTCGGCTCTCTTGAAGGAGGGACCGCCATGAGCGAAATCGGTAGTATCAGCAACCTCGCTGGCGCCAACCCCGCGCCGGTCAGGACCGCTCCCGGCGCGCGTTCCACGCCGCCCGAACCGGCCGCGGTCCAGAGCGCGGTGGCCCAGCCTATCACCACCCCGCAGGCCGCCGTCACTCAATCTTCCACGGCCGGCAACGCCGAATGGAAACGCAATGCCGATCCCGCCAGCCCGCAAAAAAACCCTCAAGCCGGCGATCGCCAGCAACTGACGGGCTCCGTGGATCAGCTCAACCAGAAGCTGCGCGATTACAACACCAACCTGCAATTTGAGATCGATGACAAATACCAGGAAATGGTGGTGCGGATCGTGGATCGGGAAACCAAGGAAGTCGTGCGGCAGATCCCGTCGGAAGAAGCCTTGGCGCTCGCCAAATTCTTCGAGGACATGGAGGCCGAACAGGGGCAGGGACCTCCGGGTAAAAGTCCAGCGCACGGCAAGGAAAGCGGGCGATTGAAAGTGGAAGGTTGGTTGCTCCGGGCCACGGCATGAGGGCGGCGGAGTTTTCAGGCGTTGTAACGGCACGTTTTAACTGGCTCTAAGCGTTCGAGCGCAAGGAGGGTAACATGGCGACCATCACGGCATCCGGCATGGGTTCCGGCATGGACATCAACGGTTTGGTCACGCAGTTGATGGCGGCCGAGCGACAGCCGGCCACCCAGCGGCTGGACCGCAAGGAAGCCGCGCTACAGACGAAAATTTCCGCGATCGGCAATTTCAAAAGCGCGCTGTCGACCTTTCGCTCCGCGCTGTCCGGCCTGAAAAATGCCGACACTTTTCAAGCTGCCGCCAAGGCCACGGTCGCCAACGACAAGCTGTTTACCGCCAGCGCCAGCACCGGCGCTCCCGCCGGTTCTTACAGTGTCAAGGTAGACCAACTGGCCCAGGCGCAACGGCTGGCCACGTCCGCCGACCAGCGCTTCAAAAGCCTGACGGATGAAGTCGGCACCGGCACGCTCACCTTTCAATTCGGCAGCTACGGCGGCACCGAGGCCAGCCCCACCTTCACCGCCAACCCGGAACAACCGGTCAAGACCATCGACATCACCGCCGCCAACAACACCCTAAGCGGGCTGGCGAAAGCCATCAACGACGCCAAAATCGGCGTCCAGGCCAGCATCGTCAACGACGGCGGCGGCTACCGGTTGGTGCTGGGTTCCACCAACACCGGCGCGGCCAACAGCCTGAAGATCACGGCAACCGACGGCGACGGCAACAACGCCGACTTGGCCGGCTTGTCATTATTGGCCTATGACCCGACTCAGGCGGCGGGGTCGGGCAAGAACATGGTTCAAACCCTGGCCGGCCAGGATGCCCGCGCCGTCATCGACGGACTGGCCGTCACCAGCGCCAGCAACACCCTCAAAGAAGCCATCCCCGGCGTCACGGTCGACCTCAAGTCCACCGACAGCGCGGCGACCACCTTGGCGGTCTCGCAAGACAACGGCGCGATCAGCGGTGGCGTGCAATCCTTCGTCAAAGCGTTCAACGAGCTGGCCAACACGGTCAAATCGCTGACCGGCTACAACGCCGAAACCAAACAGGCCGGCGCGCTGCAAGGCGATTTCAGCGTGCGCTCCATCTTCGGCCAACTGCGCGGCGAACTCGGTAAAATGGTGAGCGGGGCCTCGCCGCAACTGGATTCGCTGGCCGATCTGGGCATCACCACCGAGCGCGACGGCACCCTCAAACTCGACAACGGCAAGCTGCAAAAAGCCGTCGCGGCCGACCCGCAAGGTGTCGCTGGCCTGTTCGCCCGCGCCGGTCGCACCACCGACCCGCTGGTCAAGTACGTCAGCGCCACCAACGGCAGCAAAACCGGCGACTACGCCGTGGCGGTCAGCCAGTTGGCGACGCAGGGTAGTCATGCCGGTTCCGCCGTCACCTTAAACGCCGGCTCCTTAACGCTGGACGGCAGTAACAACACCGTCGCCCTCAAAGTCAACGGCACCCAGTCCGGCACGGTTAGCCTGTCGCAAGGAACTTTTACCCCGGCCCAATTGGCCGCCGAGCTGCAAAGCCAGATCAACGGCGATCCCGCCTTGAAAGCGGCCGGCGCCTCGGTCAGCGTCAGTTTCAGCGGCGATAAATTTACCTTGACCTCGGCAAGCTACGGCGCGAGTTCCAGCATCGAATTCACCGCGGCAAACGCGACGCTAGGCTTCGGTACCGGAACGGCCGGAAGCACCCCAGGCAAGGATGTGCAAGGAACCATCGGCGGAAGTGAAGCGACCGGTTCCGGCCGCAAGCTCACCGGAGCGGGCGGCGGCGCGACGGGCATCGCGCTCGAAGTGTTGGGCGGAAGCGCCGGCGAGCGCGGCAAGGTTTCGCTGTCCGACGGGCTCGCGCAGCGGCTGGACAATCTGCTGAACGACGTGCTCGGCGGCGACGGCCCGCTCAACGGCCGCACCGAAAGCCTCACCAAGCAAGTGGATCGGCTCGGGGACGAGCGGGAAAAGCTCGACACGCGGATGAGTTCCCTGGAAAGCCGCTATCGCGCCCAGTTCATGGCGATGGATAAGCTGGTAAGCCAATTGACCGCCACCGGCAATTATTTGACCCAGCAATTGAGCGCGTCCTCCAGCTCGAAGTAAAAACCTGAAACCGGCATCCAATTTGCACATTTGCTGGGACATTCACAAAACCGTCGAGGAACCGACATGGCTACACCCAATATTCCCAAAGCGTTGCGCCAGTACCAGCAAGTCAATACCGAAGCCAGCGCCGCTTACGCCAGCCCGCACCGGCTGATTCAGATGCTGATGGAAGGCGCGTTCGAGCGCATCGCCGTCGCCAAGGGCTGCATCCAACGCCAGGATTTCGCCGCCAAGGGCGAGCAGATCGGCAAGGCCATCGACATCATCGGCGGTTTGCGCGACGGATTGAATCCCGATGCCGGCGGCGATATCGCCGGCAACCTGGACGCCCTGTACGACTACCTGCAACGGCGGTTGGTGGAAGCCAATCTGAAGTCGGATATCGCCCTGCTCGACGAAGTGGCCGACCTGTTGCGCCCCGTCAAGGAAGCCTGGGACGCCATCGGCGGTACGGCCAACGCCGAAGAGGCCGCCGCGGCCGCGCCCGCGTGACCTTCACGGCCGACGGCTGGGCGCAGCGGATCAAGCTGCTGCGCTTGATGAGCGTCGAAATGCTCGAACTGGCCCAGGCCGGCGGTTGGGACCAAGTGACTGAATGGGAAGCCAAGCGGCGGCGCTTGCTGGAGGAGTTATTCCAGCAAACGCCGCCCGCCGAACTCGCGCCCGCGCTTGAGGAGGCCGCCCGCGCCGCGCTGGCCAGCGACGCCCGATTGCTGGAGCTGGCGTGCGAAGAACGGGACAGATTGGGCGACTATCTCAAGTCGTTCGGTCAGGGCCGCCGCGTCCGCCACGCTTATCAGACGTTCTGAACATGATTTTTTTGCATCCTTGAGTCGAAAATACCACGCGTAGTGGAGT
The DNA here is from genome assembly GCA_003527885.1 of Candidatus Competibacteraceae bacterium. GTDB lineage: Bacteria > Pseudomonadota > Gammaproteobacteria > Competibacterales > Competibacteraceae > Competibacter_A. The sequence continues at coordinate 1,927 of DPWB01000348.1, read as the reverse complement.
AGACTGTCTGTGTCTCGGGACTAGCCACAGAATAAGGAAAAATCATGTCTCTGCGAGTCATTAAGAAATGGGGTAGCAGCCCGGCCGTGCGCATTCCGGCGGCTGTCATGGAAGCCGCCAGCCTCAACCTCGAACAGGAAGTTCAGGTGCGGGCGGAAAACGGCTGCGTCATCATCGAACCTCTTGCGCCCGTGGTTGCGCTTGATAGGCGCTTGACGGGGATCGCGCCAGAGAACCGGTCCGAGCCGGCCCGGACCAGACGTTATCCTCGGTCGGGTCTCGGCTGATCGTCCGCCACCGCGTAATCCCAGCATGTCCACCACCGCCGTCGATCCGGCCGCTCCCGGCCTGGTATTCAGCGGCCGGCTGCCGCTGGCGTGGCGCGAGCTGCCGGAGCTGCCGGACGCCATCGCAATCCGGGAGCAGGAGCGGAGCAATCTCAGCAACCTGCATACCCTGTTCGCGCTGGATATCCACGCCGGCGATTCCGGCGACGACCCCGCCGCGCTGGCCAACGCCACCGAGCTCAAGCGGCTGGATTTCAAGGTCGGTTTGCTGCTCGAACTGGTCGGACAGCTGTACGCGCGCCAGCAAGACATTCCCGCCGAACACACCCTGACCCTGGCCGTGACCGGCTTGAGCTGGCAAACGGAGGCCGCGCCACCGGCCGGTAGCCTGTTGCGGATCGAGCTGTATTGCAGCCTCAGCTACCCCCGCCCGCTGGTCTTCCACGCGCGGGTCAGCGACACGACGCCCTATCCGGGGGGCTGGCACGTCCAAACCCGGTTTCAAGACCCGAGCGAGTCCCTCCAGGAAGCCCTGGAGCGCTATATTTTCCTCCAACACCGCCGCGCCGTAGCCCACAGCCGGCGCGGTGGCACACGTTAAAGCTTTGATACCTGCTCAGTCTTCACTACAATTCTCCCGTTATGGCTGCGGCTGTCTCCAAACAGTGCCGCCAGCATGGCGAAAGCGTGGCGCGGTGGATCGAAGGCTGGCGAAGTGATTTGCCGATTGATGGCCGATTTATCAGCGGCACGCTTCATCCATTGAAGGACGAGTCCCCGATGAAGACCGCTTTGCTCGTAATCGACGACGACCCTCAACGGGCCGATGAGTTGTGTCTGCTGCTGCGGTTCATGGAAGAAAGCCACATCGCGCGGGCGGATTCCTCCAGCTGGCGAGTCCACGTGGAGCACAACGTCGAGTTGCGCTGCATTTTTCTGGGGCGCTACGGCGCCGCCGAGCAGCCGCCCAGCGACATCATCCACGCCCTGCGCACGCTCGCGCCCAAGGCGGCGTTGATCCTGGTCGAGGAAGCCGAGCAGCCCATCCGCCTGCCGGCCACGCTGGAGGCCAGTTGCGGCGGCCATCTGGCGCATCCGTTCCGCCATTCAGCATTGAGCGCGATTCTGGCCAGACTGCAACCCAGCGCCACCGGTCGCGACACGCGGGGAGGCACCACCGCGGCGGGCCGGCGCAACGCCGAACTATTCCGCAGCCTGATCGGCCACAGTCCGGCCGTCGTGCGGGTGCGCGAGATGATCCAGCGCGTCGCCCCGTCCGACTCCACCGTGATGATCCTGGGCGAATCCGGCACCGGCAAAGAAGTGGTCGCGCGCAACATTCACTATTTTTCCAACCGCAGCCAGGGTCCATTCGTCCCGGTCAACTGCGGCGCCATTCCCGACAACCTGCTGGAAAGCGAGCTGTTCGGCCACGAGAAAGGTTCCTTCACCGGTGCGATTTCCGCCCGGCGCGGCCGCTTCGAGCTGGCCAAGGGCGGCACGCTGTTTCTGGATGAGATCGGCGACATGCCGCTGAACATGCAAGTCAAGCTGCTGCGGGTGTTGCAAGAGCGCAGCTTCGAGCGGGTCGGCAGCGACCGCAGCCTGGAAGCCGACGTGCGGATCATCGCGGCGACCCA
>DPWB01000399.1:3443-5330 GCA_003527885.1 Candidatus Competibacteraceae bacterium | reverse complement strand
CGGCGGTTGCCGAGGTGGTCGATGTCGTCCACCACGCCGTTGCCGTTACGGATGTCGATCAGCACCTTGAGCACCGCCAAAATGTCTTCCATCGACAAAACGCCGGGGGCGTGCTCCTTGGTCGGCACGCCGGGGATCGGCGCGCGGCGATGGCTGACCCGACTGTCGAATTTCATGCGGCCGACATCCGACAGATCGTAGCGTTCGGCCGAGAAGAACAAGTCGTGCAGCAGGCGCTGCGCCGCATCCTTGGTCGGTGGCTCGCCGGGACGCATCATCCGGTAGATTTCGACCTGCGCCTCCCACTGGCTGCGGGCGGGGTCCGCGCGCAAGGTGTTGGCGATGTAGGGTCCACGGTTGACGTCGTTGACATAAAGGGTCTGGAATTCGGCGATGCCCGCCGCCTGAATTTTCTCCAGCTTTTCCGGGGTCAGCTCATCGTTGGCTTGCGCCAACAGCTCGCCGGTCCGCGGGTCGGGCAGGTCGCGCGCCAGGATCTTGCCGACCAGATATTCGTTGGGGATCTGAAGGCTTTGCACGCCGGCCTTGGCCAGGTCGCGGACATGTTTGGCCTTGACCCGCTGGCCCGCTTTCAAAATCTCACGGTCGCCGATGACGATATCGAAACTGGTGGTTTCGCCCTGCAGGCGCTCCGGCACCAGATCGAGCGTGAAGCGCTCGCCGTCGCAGCGAATGGTGTTGGTCTCGAAAAAAATAGCCAGGATGCGCTCGTTGACCGAACGGGCGTCAGGGTCGTTGGGGTTGGGCTCGTCGAACAGCGCCCGCAGCAAAATGGTGACCGGCAGCTTGCGGCGGCGGTCGATGCGCGCGTACACGATGTCCTTGGCGTCGAATTCGAAATCCAGCCAGGAACCGCGATAGGGAATGATGCGCGCCGAAAACAGCAACTTGCCGGAGGAGTGGGTCTTGCCCTTGTCGTGATCGAAAAACACGCCGGGCGAACGGTGCAACTGGGAGACGATGACCCGTTCGGTGCCGTTGATGACGAAAGTGCCGTTGTCGGTCATCAGCGGCAGTTCGCCCATGTAGACTTCGTTTTCCTTGATGTCCTTGATCTTGTGGGTGCCGGCTTCGGCGTCCTTGTCCATCAGCACCAACCGCAGGCGCACCCGTAGCGGCGCGGCGTAAGTCAGGCCGCGCAGCTGGCACTCGCGCACGTCGAACACCGGTTCGCCCAACCGGTAACTGACATACTCCAACCGGGCGTTGCCCGAATAGCTGACGATGGGAAACACCGAGCGAAAGGCCGCGTGCAAGCCGATCTCCCGACGGTCTCCCGGCGGCGTTTCGGTCTGGAGGAACTCACGGTAGGAATCCAACTGAATCGCCAGCAGGTAAGGCACCTCCAGGATGCTGGGACGCCTGCCGAAATCTTTACGAATGCGTCTTTTTTCAGTAAACGTGTAGGCCATCGGGATTCCTCTCATGAGAGTGCCAGCCAAGGGCGAAAGTCGCCTGATTCCATAACCGGTCCCGGCGCGCCGCACGGCGCGCCGGAGCGTCGGTTTTCCCTGCCGGATTCAAACGGAAACAGGCCGGCGGCCCGAGGCCGCCAGCCGTTTCCGGGTTCTGCGTGTCCAAGCCGGAACGATGTTGCGTGATAGGGCTCCACGGACAGGTGAGTACCGGGTGCTTACTTGATGTCGACCTTGGCGCCGGCTTCTTCCAGCTTTTTCTTGATGTCGTCGGCTTCGGCCTTGGGGATGCCTTCCTTGATGGTGGAGGGGACGCCTTCGACCGCATCCTTGGCTTCCTTCAAACCCAAGCCGGTGATGGCGCGCACCACCTTGATCACCTCGACCTTCTTCTCGCCAAAGCTGGTCATCACCACGTCGAACTCGGTCTTTTCCTCGACCGGCGCGGCGG
>DPWB01000399.1:0-3202 GCA_003527885.1 Candidatus Competibacteraceae bacterium | reverse complement strand
CTTCCATCGCGGAAATCAGCTCGACAATCTCCATCACCGTCATGCTGGCGATGGTGTCCAAAATGTCTTCTTTCGAAACGGCCATTACGGGTGTGCTCCTGGATAACGCTAAATAATTACGGGTTGGGACCGGTTGGGGTCAAAGTTCAGGCAGCTTCTTTTTGCTGCCGGACGGCTTCGACCGTGCGCACCAACTTGCCGGGAATTTCATTGAGCGTGCGCGCGAACTTGTCGAGCGGCGCTTTCATGCAGGCCATGAGCAAACTGATCGCCTGGTCACGGGTCGGCAGGCTGGCCAAGCGATCCAGCTCGCGAGCTGGAAAGGCTTGTCCGCCGACCGCCAATACCTTGACGACCAACTTCTCATTGGCCTTCTCCTTGAGAAATTCCTTGAACAGCCGCGCCGCCGCGCCGGGATCTTCCTGGGAGAACGCCAAAATCAGCGGCCCCACCAGGCTGGATTGCAAGCATTCGAACCCGGTTCCCTGGACGGCGCGCCGCGCCAGGGTGTTCTTGACGACGCGCAGGTAGACGCCGGTTTCCCGCGCTTTGACGCGCAGGCTGGTGATCTGAGCCACGCTCAGGCCCCGATATTCGGCGGCGACCGCGGAGTGCGCACTGGCAGCCACTTCGGCGACTTCGGCCACCACAGCCTGTTTTTCTGCCAGATTCAGACTCATTGCTTACCTCACAGGTTATCTCCATTGCTGGAGATCGGAAAAACGGTGGCCTTGCCAGGAATCTTCCGGTAAGGGCCTTCCCGTCTGCGCGGGCCGGCTCGGCGCGTGGCCGAACGTGATTGAGCCTGACGGCGCCCGCGGTCTTTGACGCTGGCCGGAACGTCCGGCCGGCCCAAAGCCCTTCAATTCCCCGGCCGAGATGCCGGGGATCAGTGGATCGTGTGGATCGTCTACAGCGCCAAGCTCGCCTGATCCACCGCCAAGCCCGGACCCATGGTGGTGGAAACGGTGACCCGGCGAATATAAATGCCCTTGGAGGTGGCGGGCTTGATTTTCTGGAGGTCGTGCAGCAGGGCGTGCAGGTTTTCCTGTAACTGGACCGGGGTGAAATCCACCTTGCCGATGGTGCAGTGGATGATGCCGGCCTTGTCGGTCCGATAGCGGACCTGTCCGGCCTTGGCGTTGCGGATCGCCCCGACCACATCGGGGGTCACGGTGCCGACCTTGGGGTTGGGCATCAAACCGCGCGGGCCGAGGATCTTGCCGAGCTGACCGACCACCCGCATGGCGTCGGGCGCGGCGATCACCACGTCGAAATCCATGTTGCCCGCCTTCACGGACTCCGCCAAATCCTCAAAGCCGACGATGTCGGCGCCAGCCTCGCGGGCGGCGTCGGCGTTGGCGCCCTGGGCGAACACCGCCACCCGCACCGTCTTGCCGGTCCCGTGGGGGAGCACGGTGGCGCTGCGCACGACCTGATCGGATTTGCGCGGATCGACCCCCAGGTTGACCGCCACATCCACCGATTCCTTGAATTTGACCGCGGATAGATCCCTGAGCAGGTCCAGGGCTTCACCGATCGGGTAGAACTTGCCGGGGGTCAGTTTGGCGCTGATGGCTTGCAGGCGCTTGGAGAGTTTGGCCATATCACACCCCCTGCACGTCGAGGCCCATGGAACGGGCGCTGCCGGCGATGGTGCGGACCGCGGCGTCGAGGTCGGCCGCGGTCAGGTCGGGTTGCTTGGCCTTGGCCACTTCTTCCAACTGGGCGCGGGTGACCGTGCCGACTTTCTTGGTGTTGGGCGTCGGGCTGCCTTTGTCGATGCCCAACGCCTTGCGTAGCAGCACGGAAGCCGGCGGGGTCTTCATGATAAAAGTGAAGCTGCGGTCGCTGTAGACCGTGATCACCACCGGAATCGGCAAGCCGGGTTCGAGGTTTTGGGTCTGCGCGTTGAAGGCTTTGCAGAACTCCATGATGTTGACCCCGTGCTGGCCCAGGGCGGGTCCGACCGGAGGGCTGGGATTGGCCTTGGCGGCCGCAACCTGCAATTTGACGTATGCGGTGACTTTCTTTGCCATTGAGACTCCTGGGCGGGTTCAAACGCCTTGCGGCTCCCCGGATAAGCTGCCCGACCGGCGGGTAGCGGACTGCTGAAGGGCTGCTGGGCCGTCAGCGTGAAACCTTTTCGACTTGGCTGAATTCCAGCTCCACCGGCGTGGTGCGGCCGAAGATCATGACACCCACCCGCAGCCGGCTTTTTTCGTAATTGACTTCCTCGACCACGCCCTCGAAGTCGTTGAAAGGGCCATCGGTCACCCGCACCATCTCGCCGGGTTCGTACAGGACCTTGGGTTTTGGCCGGTCGACGCCTTCCTGGACGCGTTGCAGGATGGTCTGGGCTTCCTTTTCGGAGATCGGCGCGGGTTTGTCGCTGGTGCCGCCGATGAAGCCCAACACTTTCGGGACGTTGCGCACCAAGTGCCAGGTGTCATTGTCCATTTCCATCTGGACGAGCACGTACCCCGGAAAGAATTTCCGGTCGCTTTTACGCTTCTGCCCGTCGCGCATCTCCACCACTTCCTCGGTGGGAACCAGGACTTGACCGAAGCGATCTTTGAGTCCTTCGCGGGTGATTCGTTCCAACAGCGAGCGTTTGACGTGCTGTTCGAAGCCGGAATAGGCTTGCACCACATACCATCGCATGGTCATTCGCGCCGTTGCTCCACTAACCCGTAACCAGCCGGACCAGCCAGAAAAGCGCGACATCCAACAGCCACAACAGCAGGCCCATCACCACGACCATGGCGATGACGATCAGCGTGGTTTGGGTCGTTTCGGCGCGGGTGGGCCAGACCACTTTGCGCAATTCAGAGCGCGAACCCTGAAGGAATTCCAGGGTTTCCGCGCCCGGCACGGTTTGTAAGGCAACGGTGACGGCCGCCCCGGCGGCCGCCAGCAACCCAACAACGCGCGCCAGCACCGAGTGATTCGCAAAAACATAAAACGCGATTAGCGCGATCAGGACGATGGCGCCGGCGCCTAGCAGTTTGAAGGTATCGGTGCGGCTGATGGCTTGAGTTTCGGACTTGGTTAAGTTCATGCGGGCTCGGGTTCGGCTATCCTTAAAAATTTCCGCTGTTTGGCTCCGCTGTTTGGAACGAGCGGAAACCGGGGCGCGCCATGCATAAAGATGGCAGGCCAGGAGGGAATCGAACCCCCAACCTGCGGTTTTGGAGACCGC
>DPWB01000211.1 GCA_003527885.1 Candidatus Competibacteraceae bacterium | reverse complement strand
GCCATGGTGAAATAGAAACCCTTGCCCTCGCCCTTCGGCCCGCCGAGCATGTTCTCGTCCGGCACGAAGATGTTGTCGAAAAACAGGTCGAAGGAGTGCATCCCGCGATAGCCGATGGTGGCAATCGCCTTGCCGGTCAGCTTGCCGCCGCCGTCTTGGGTGAAGTCGATGGCGTGGCCGGGGGTGCTCGGTTTTTCCAGCAGGAACATGGACAGGCCGCGATGGCCGAACGATAGGTCGGGATGGGTGCGGGCCAGAATCAGCAGCACGCCGGCCTTGCCCCCGAAGGTGCACCAGGTTTTCGCGCCGTTCAGCAGCCAGCCGCCCTCGGTTTTGGTGGCCTTCAACCGCATGTTGGCGACGTCGGAGCCGTAGTTCGGCTCGGTCACCGCCACCGCGCACAGCATCTCGCCGGAGGCCAGTTGCGGCAGCCATTTGTTCTTTTGCTCTTCGGTGCCGCCCTTCAGGAGCGCCTTGGACAGGATTTCCGGCCGGGTGATCAAACTGCCGGCCGCGCCCAGCGAGCCGCGGGTCAGTTCCTCGGTCACCACGATCATGCCCAGGTTGTCTTCCTGCTCGTCGCTCTGGATGCCGCCGAAGCGTTCCGGGATAGAAATGCCGAAGCAGCCCATATCCTTGACCTGTTCCAGAATGGCGTCGGGAATGTCGAGGTCGTGACGGTGGACTTCTTCGGCCAGCGGCATCACCACTTCTTCAGCGACGCGGCGGAATTGCTCGCGCATCATCTCGTGGTGGTCGTCCAGCAGATAGGCGCCGGTCACGCCGTCCTGCGCCCGCATCAACTGGCCGAGTTCCGCCACATGGGCCGCTGGCAGTTGGGCGATGCAGAATTGGCGGACTTGGGGATCGTCCACCGTTTTGCTGAGCCAAGTGTCGTCGAGACCGAAATCGGTGGGACGGGCGCTCAGGCGATTGCGCACCGCTTGCAGGGCTTCGGCGGCGAACAGCAGCGCAAAGCGTTCTTCCAGCGTCAATTCACTGGCCGAACCGCCGCCCGCCGCCCGCGCCCGTTTGGCGTAATCCAGCCCGAAACGGGCGCCGGTAATTTCGGCGCAGGACAGCGCCAGGTCATAGCTGACCAATTGGTGATGGTCGAGCAGTGCGGCGGAAATTTTTCCGTCGGCTTTCTGGGAGCGTTCCTTCACGTCCGCCAGGGAATAATCGAGCGCCTTCTGGACGGTATCCAGCGCCAGCGCGGCCTGTTGTAATTGTTCTGCCGGATTCTGGGTGGGTGCGGACATGGGTTTTACCTCTTCATTAGTGGTGTTGTGTTTATTTCTGAAAACCCTAAATTTGTTAACGCTATCACCGAAGTTTAAGCGGAAATCGGTCGGATCACATCATGCATCGTGTCCGTCGCTCGCAAAACCTTCAGGGAAAATCAGCGATAGCCAACGGACGGCGACAAACTACCTCCCGGTGAACGGCAGCGGAGAAATCGCTCGTCGATTTCTCTTTATAATGGCGCCCGTCAGCGGCGGGTGCTCGCCAAAGCCAACAGTCTGACGCAAAGCATTTTCCATCATTATCGGCGCACCGCAAACAGAGCGCGCCGCCACACGGCAAGAGATCTCAGTGGCCACATTTTCCAACCCGTCGACCGAACTCAGCCAGCACGCCGGCGTGCTGGCGCTCGAATTGGATCCCGAACACGCCGATCCCGCCGGCGTGCCGCCCGCGCCGCTCGATGTGACCGCCGCCACCGCGTTGGCCGGCCATCTGGCTAAGGACTTGGATCGCATTCTCGGTGGCGTCAGCCATCTGGGCTTGATTCTATCCGGCGCCCTCTACGATCAGACCGAAATCCTCCGGCCGGGATTCCCGCTGGTCGGCGCGTTGGCCGAGCTGTACCGCGGCAGTTCGCGCGCGGCCGCTTTCACCCCGCAACTGATGGCGCTCGGCACCGACCGGGGCTTCTTTCCGGTTGCGGCCATCAATCCGTTGCGCCGGCCCGGTTCCGGCCCTTTGCTGTTGTTGCCGTTTTGCTTCGTCGGGCACAGTCATGATATTGCCGGCTTGGCGCGAGTTATGGAAGACATTTTGCTGCAAAGCGGCGAAGTGTCGCAAGCAACCCGTGAAGCCGTCCAGCAGATGTTCGGGGTGGTGGCGCTGAATCTGTCTTTCGCCACCTTGAGCGATCTCTGCGCGTTGTTGCGGGTGCAGTTGGAAAGCGGCCAGTTATTGCCGCTGTGGGATTTGCTGGAACACGCTTGGTTCGAACGGCCCGGCGTCCGCGCCGCCGTACTGGAGGACGGCAATCGTTTTCTGGTGGCGAAGGGCGACGCCCACACCCTGTTCTACACCTTCGACGACTGGGCGCAATTCGGGCCGGGTCGCGATTTGCCCGCCGCGGAACTGGCGGGCGGCTACCGGGGTTGGGCGCGGGCGCAGCGGCAGTACGCGCTGGCGCTGGCGCTCTACGGGCTGCACGTGCGCTGGGTGTTGGCCAACCCGCGTTTGGAAGAGGCGCTGCAAACCGCCGCCGGCGAAACCGCGCTGGCGGCGTTTCGGGAGATTCCTTGCCTGTCAGGCGATTATCTGGTCGAGCGCATTTTCCACAACGACAGCGAACAACCGGAACGACAGCTATCGATCACTCACCAGGCCGACGCGGAACTGGGGACGCTGGCCTATACCGTGACCGCCTTGGATGCCTCCGGCCAACTGGCGCGCTTGGAGCATTACTACCCCTTGCAACCGCAAGGGGTACAGGTGATCGTCGATCATTTGATCCGGCGCTGCGCCGAGCAGAAAGCCGAGCGCGAAGTATTGCATCCGGGCCGACTGCTGCACTCGGAAAACGGCCGAAGCTTGCGGGCGGCAACCGAAGCGGATTTGCCCGCGCCAGCGGCACGGCCGCATTGAACCCGGCAAGCCGAACAGATTTTCGCGCCAGCGGGACGCGGGCCGGCTTGCGCCGGCCCCGGAAGGTCTCGGTCAGTAATGCGCGACCCGCGCCGTGCCGTCGTAGCCGGTCAACAACCGCACCCGATCACCGCGATAGAATGGCGCGTCGGCGGCCTGAGTGATGGCGAGCAGCCGGCCGCTGTCCAACCGAACCGTAATTTCCAAACCGGGTTGACGGGTGGTGTTTTGCTCGATGGCCGAGCCCACCAGCCCCCCGACAATCGCGCCACCGATGGCGCCGGCCGCGCGGCCGTTGCCCTTGCCGAGGTTGCTGCCGGCCAAGCCGCCCAGCGCCGCACCGCCCATCGTACCCACCCCGCTCTGCGTCCCCTCGATCAGCACCTCACGCACGCTCTCGACATAACCCAACCGGACCTCTTGCACTCCGCGCGCCTGCGCGCGGCTGTAAGCGCCGCCGGACAGGCTGGACGCGCAACCGCCCAGCACCAAACCCGATGCCAGCATCACGACCACCGCCGCAGTTTTGAGCGCTTTCATCAACTCACCTCGATTACTAGAGCCGTTGAAATGGGACCACCGGCTTCAGAACGTTAAAACAGGACCGCCAAACTCGCGCTACCCTAGCAAAACCATCTGAATCTCGGCTGAACGCCCGCCACCGGGCTTTTACGGTCCCAACCCGCAGACGGGCTTTTAGGGCAGCAGCAAATCGCCGCCTTCCATTTGCAGCACTTCGACGCGCCCGCCGACCAGCAGCACGCTGCCGACTTGGCGGCTTTGTCCGGTATCGGTGAACTCGAACACATACAACCGCTCCAGTTTCAACCGACCGTCCCGGTCGCGGCGCGGCCAGAGCCTCTCCAGCGCCACGGTATCGTCCAACAGTTGCACGCCGCTTTGCTGGCAGGCGCGAGCGCTGGCGGCGCGCGCCTGTTCGCGGGCGCCGAGGCTATCCCGCCAGAACCACAGGCCGATTCCCGTCACCGCGAGGAAGCCGATCAGAAAAGAGAAACTCATCGGCTCACAGCAGCGGTTTCAATCGAGACAGGATATCGTCTGTCTCTTATACACATCTGACGCTGCCGACGAGCGATCTAGTGTAGATCTCGGTGGTCGCCGTATCATTAAAAAAAAAAGACAACGGAT
>DPWB01000410.1 GCA_003527885.1 Candidatus Competibacteraceae bacterium | reverse complement strand
CTTCTCACTGTGACGCCGACCCCCGTTTTCTTTTTTTAATGATACGGCGACCACCGAGATCTACACTATCCTCTTCGTCGGCAGCGTCAGATGTGTATAAGAGACAGGTGAAAACACCGATCAAGGCCGGCACAAGTTTCAAGAAGAAATCGAGGATACACACGAGCTATTCAAGGATTTCGTCAGAACCCATCGCCCGAGCGTGGATCTGGAACGGGTGGCGACCGGCGAGCATTGGTTCGGCGCCCGCGCGCTGGATAGCCGGTTGGTGGACGAGCTGCGCACCAGCGACGATTATCTGCTGGCCACCAGCGACGACGCGGAGTTGTACGAAGTCACCTACACGGGAAAGAAACCCTGGCTGGCGCGATTGCTGGCCCACACCAGCGAATCGCTCGGGCGGTTCTGAAGCCGGACGACAGCGAATTGTCCGGCTCCGTGTTCCCTCAAAACGGGATGTCGTCGTCGAAGCCGTCATCGGTCCTCGGTGCGGGCGGCGCGGGAGCGCGGGGGGAGGCCGCTGGAGTGCTTTGGCCCTGCGCGTGCGGCGCGGCCGTGGTGAATTCTGGCTCTCCACCTTCCGCCGCGAACGGCGCGCTGCCGCCCGAATCGCCGCGTCCGCCCAACATCCGCATTTCATTGGCCACGATTTCGGTGCTGTAGCGATCCTGGCCATCCTGACCCTGCCACTTGCGGGTTTGAATGCGGCCTTCGACGTACACCGAACGGCCTTTTTTCAGGTATTCGCCGGCAATTTTCGCCAGCGCCCCGAAGAAAACCACCCGATGCCATTCGGTGCGTTCCTGTTTTTCGCCGTTGCGGTCTTTGAAAGTGTCGGTGGTGGCGATGCTGACGTGCGTGATCGCGTCGCCGCTGGGCATGTAGCGCACCTCCGGGTCTTTGCCCAGATTGCCGATCAGGATGACTTTATTGACGCTGGCCATGACACTGTGCTCCTCGCTGCGGGGTGCGCTTAATGGGGTAATCGATAGCGGCATCATGCCATAGGTTGGAACGGATACGTAGGTTCGAAGTTCGCCGCTCAGCTTTCGGCGGCCGCTAATGCCTTGAGGGCCGATTCGTCCAGCGCTTGGCGGTCCACCTTGAGATAAGCCACCCCTTCCGCCGCGACCACCACCGCTTCCGCCACCCCCGGAACCCCGCCCAAACGGAGCGCTAAGCCTCGGGCTTCGGTTTCGTCAAGATCGCCGACCTTGAGCAGATAGCTGCTGAGCGGGCGGGGGTTCGTCATGGTCCAGGCCACCAGCAGCCAAACCAGCGCGCCGGCGGTGGTGAAGGCGAACACGCCTTTCAACCCCAACAGCCCACGCAGCCAGCCGCCCAGCGCGCCGCCGGCGAACGCGCCCAGGAACTGGCTGCTGGAATAAACGCCCATCGCCGTACCCTTGGCGTCGGGCGGGGCCATCTTGGCGATCAGCGACGGCAAGGTGGCTTCCAGCAGATTGAAAGCGGAGAAGAAGACCAGCAGTAGCAGCGCCAGTTCCAGCACCGTGTCATGCAGGTTCAACAGCCCGAACTCGGCCAGGGCCAAGGCCAAAACCGCGCCGATGAACACCGGTTTCAACCGGCGATACTTTTCCGCCACGATGATGAACGGCACCATGACCGCCATCGAGAACAAAAGCACCGGTAGATAGATTTTCCAGTGCTGGTCACTGGCGAGGCCCGCGTCGCGCAAGGCCAGCGGCACCGCGACGAAAGTGGCGGTCAGCAGCATGTGCAAGGTAAAAATGCCGAGATTCAGCCGCAATAGCTGACCGTCGAGCAGCACCCGACCGAACTGGGAAGCCACCGGCTCGGCGTCGCGGTGGACCCGGCTGGCCAGCGGATCGGGCACCCGAAACCGCACCACGGCGATGCTGAGCAGCGCCAGCAGGCCGGTCAGCCAGAAAATGCCCGGCACGCCGACCCAGCCGTTCAACACCGGCCCCAAGATCATCGAAGTGGCGAACGAGACGCCGATGGTGACGCCGATCACCGCCATCACCTTGATCCGGTGTTGCTCGCGGGTGAGGTCTGCGGCGAGCGCCATCACCGCCGCCGATACCGCGCCACCGCCTTGCAAGGCTCGCCCCAGAATCACCCCGTACATCGAATCGGCCAACGCCGCCACCACGCTGCCGGCGGCGAAGATCAGCAGGCCGAGATAGATCATCCGCTTGCGGCCGTAGCGGTCGGACAAGAAGCCGAAGGGAATCTGAAACAGCGCCTGGCTGAAGCCGTAAATACCGATCGCCAGTCCCGCCAGCGTTGGCGTGTTGCCGCGCAAATGTTCGGCATAGAGGGCGAACACGGGCAAAATCATGAACAGACCCAACATCCGCAGCGAAAACACGCCCGCCAACCAAAATGCCGCCCGGCGTTCGTCGGCGGTCATGCGCTCAAGTGTTAAACTCGCCGCCTTCATTCCGTTCCAAGTCCCATCAGTTGCGCTCGATCAAAACCGCAATACTACTCTACCTCCGGCTTCCTCGTGCATGGACACCATCAAGATCCGCGGCGCTCGCACCCACAATCTGCAAAACATCGACCTCGACCTGCCGCGCGACCGGCTGATCGTCATTACCGGCCTGTCCGGTTCCGGTAAATCCTCGCTGGCCTTCGATACGCTC
>DPWB01000176.1 GCA_003527885.1 Candidatus Competibacteraceae bacterium | reverse complement strand
AGACAGGTATTCCCACCTACATGGCCGGCGGGTTGGTTCAACCGGAAATCGGCAGCGCGGTCGGGGAAGGCGCACGGGCCTTTTTCGAGCGACTGGCGGTCGATGTCGCCTTCATCGGGGTCGCCAGCGTCAGCCGCGACGGCTTCATCTGCACCACTTCGCTGGAAAAAGCGGTTGTCAAAACCGCGATGATGAAAGCCGCCCACAAGACCGTGCTGCTGGTGGATGCCTCCAAGTTCGGCGTCGCCGCCTTCGTCAAAATCTGCCCGCTCACCGAATTCGACGCCATCGTCACCGACCGCAAAATTCCGGCGTCCGAACGCGCCGCCCTCACCAAAGCCAGTGTCACCCTCGTGGAGGTTTGAGCCGTCATGTACCGCTGTCTCATCGTTGCCGACGATCTCACCGGAGCCAACGCCTCCGGCGTGCTCCTGAAAAATTTTGGCCTGTCGCCGCTCACCCTGACCGGCGATCTGCCGCCGCCCGCCGCCGTGCGCGCGGGCCGCGACGCATTGATCGTCCCCACCGACAGCCGGGGCGTCGCGCCCGCTGTCGCCTACCGACGGGTGAAGGAGGCCACGGCGGCGCTGGCCGCGCCGGAGGTTAGCCTCTACACCAAGCGTATCGATTCGACCTTGCGCGGCAATATCGGCCCGGAAATCGACGCCATGCTGGATGCGCTGACCGCCGCCGACGGCTCGGACCGGATGGCGGTGGTCGTACCGGCTTATCCGCAGGCGGGACGGGTGGCGGCGGGCGGTTATCTGGTGGTCAACGGCATTCTGCTCCAGCGCAGCGATGTGGCCCGCGACCCCAAAACCCCGGTGCTGACCAGCCGCACGGTCGATCTGGTGGTGGCTGGTTCGCGCCGCAGCGCCGCCCATCTGCCGCTGGAGGTCGTCTACGCGGGCGTGGAGCGCTTGGCCGCCGCATTGAGCGAAGCCTATCGCCACGGCCACCGCCTCGCCGTGCTCGACGCCTTGCAGCCGGAGGATCTCGAAACCATCGCCGAGGCGGTCATCGCGGCGGACATTCCGTTCATCGCGGTCGATCCCGGCCCGTTCTCGGCGGCGCTGGCGGGGCGCTTGCTGCCCGCCGAAACCGGCGACAACCCGCAGCGGCCCCGCGTGCTGCTGGTGGTCGGCAGCGTGGGGGAAACCGTCGGCGAGCAACTGCGGGAGCTGTACCGCGCCTATCCGGTCACCACCGCCTATCTCAACCCCTTGTTGTTGATGGGGGAGAAGGAGGTAGTGACGAGCGAAATCGAACGGGCGATCACGAAACTGGAGACCGCCCCCGCCGATACCGACCTCCTCTGTCTGACCACCAACAACCTTGATCCTGGCACCTGCCTCGATTTGGACGCCATCGCCCGCGATCGGGCCAGCGACATCGATGCGGTGTCGGGCCTGATCAATCGGGGTATCGCCCAAACCGTCGAGCGGGTGTTGGAAACCCCGTTGCGGGTCGGCGCTCTTTACCTGTCCGGCGGCGACACCACCATCGCGGTGTTCCGGCGTCTCGGTGCGGCCGGGCTGGTGCTCGAACGCGACGTGCTGCCTCTGGTGGCTTACGGCCACCTCATGGGCGGCGCCCGCGACGGAATGCCGGTGATCACCAAGGGCGGCACCGCCGGCGACAGGGACGCCACCAAAGTCTGCGCCCGTTTCCTGCGCGACGAACTCACCCGCCGCGCTACCCCTGTCCCCACCTGATCTGGAGAATTTTATGAGCAAACCCGTCATTGCCATCAGCCTGGGCGATCCCGCCGGGATCGGCCCGGAAATCGTGGTGCGCACCGTCGCCGATGAGGGCGTCAAGCAAGTCGCCCGCTGTCTGGTCTACGGCGACGCCAGGGTCATCGAAAAAGCGGCGCGGGAAGCTAGGCTGGGTTTGAAAGTGCGCGCCATCGGCCAGCCTTCGGAGGCGATCTACGCGCCGGATTCGGTCGAGGTGGTCGATTTGGCGAACGCCGATCCCGCTGCCTTCGAGCCGGGCAAAGTGCAGGCGCTGTGCGGCAAAGCGGCCTGGGAGTACATCGAAGCGATGGTGCAAGCCGCTTTGCGCGGCGAGGTCGAGGTGGTCAACACCGGCCCGATCAACAAGGAGTCGATCCAGGCCGCCCACATCCCGCACATCGGCCATACCGAGATGTTGGCCGCACTGACCGGCACGCACGACCCGCTGACCATGTTCGAGACGCTGGGCTTGCGAATCTTTTTCCTCAGCCGCCACGTCTCGCTGCGCAAATCCTGCGATTTGGTGACCAAAGCGCGGTTGTTGGACTACATCGAACGCTGCCAGCAGGCGATGGACAAGCTTGGTCTGGGCGGGGGCAATTTGGCCGTGGCCGGGCTGAACCCGCACAGCGGCGAACACGGTTTATTCGGGGATGAAGAAGTCAAGGACGTGATGCCCGCCATCGCCGAAGCGCAACGGCGCGGCTTCCGGGTGGTCGGCCCCATCGGCGCGGACTCGGTATTCCATCAGGCCAAGCTGGGACGCTACGCCGCCGTGCTGTCGCTGTACCACGACCAGGGTCACATCGCCGCCAAGACCCTGGATTTCGAGCGCACCATCTCGCTCACCCTCGGCTTGCCGTTCCTGCGCACCAGCGTCGATCACGGCACCGCCTTCGACATCGCCTGGCAGGGCAAGGCCAGCGCGGTGAGCATGATCGAGTCGATGTTGGTGGCGGCCCGCTACGCGCCCGCTTACCGGCGGACGCCAGCACAACCTTAGTCTCAAACAAGCCACATCCCATAATATTAAGGAGACTGCCATGCAAGAAACCGTTGTTTCTGGAAGCCAGTTGCTGATCGCCCTTGGCATCGGCATCTTTTTGCTGGTCTTTCTGATCCTGAAAACCAAGGTTCACGCTTTTCTGGCGCTGATCATCGCGGCGGCCATGACCGGCATCCTCGGTGGTATGAATACGCCCGCCGTGGTGAAATCGATCACCACCGGCTTCGGCAACACCCTCGGCAGCATCGGCATCGTCATCGGCTTCGGCGTGATGATGGGCCAGATTCTGGAAGTGACCGGCGCGGCGAAACGGCTGGCCTACTCCTTCCTGCGGGTTTTCGGGCGCGGGCGGGAAGAAGCGGCGATGGCCGCCACCGGCTATGTCACTTCCATTCCGATCTTCTGCGACTCCGGCTTTGTGATCCTGACGCCCATCGCCAGGGCGCTCTCGCGGGCTAGCGGCAAGTCGGTGATCGCCATCGGTGTGGCGCTGGCCTTTGGTCTGGTGGCGACTCACCATGCGGTACCGCCGACTCCAGGGCCGCTGGGCGTGGCCGGCATCTTCAAAGTCGATATCGGTGAAATGATCATGTGGGGACTGATCCTGGCGCTACCGCTGACCATCGCCAACCTGTTCTACGCCCGTTGGCTCGGCAAGCGGATTTACCAAATTCCCGCGCCGACCGGCGAAGGATGGGTTCGGGTACAGGATGAAGCGGAAGCCCGTCAGGTGCTGGGATTGGACAAAAAAGACGCTGCTGCTGACCGTAAAACGATGTTTGACGATGAAGCGAGTCTGCCGTCCGCCTTCCAGGCCTTTGCGCCTATCGTGGTGCCGCTGGTATTGATCTTCGCCAATACCTACATTTCGGCGGTCAAAGCCCAAGGACCGATGGCGGAAATCTTCCTGTTCCTCGGTTCGCCGATCATCGCTGTCGCCATCGGCCTATTGCTGGCCATCTATCTGGTCGGTGGCCATATGAGCCAGAAAGAGGCCATCAAGGTGATGGAAGACGGCATCAAGAGCGCCGGCATCATCCTGCTGGTAACGGGCGGTGGCGGCGCGCTCGGCCAAGTATTGCGCGATTCCAAGACCGGCGACTACATCGCCCAACTGATCTCGCAGACCCCGCTGCCGGCGGTGCTGCTGCCCTTCTTCGTGGCGACTTTCGTGCGGTTGGTGCAGGGCTCTGGCACCGTGGCGATGATCACCAGCGCCTCGATCACCGCACCGATTCTGGCCAACTCCGGCGTCAATCCGGTGCTGGCCGCCCAGGCCGCCGCGCTCGGCGCGATGGTGTTCTCTTACTTCAACGATTCGTATTTCTGGGTCGTAAACCGGATGTTGGGCATCGATGATGTGAGAGAGCAGATCCGAGTCTGGTCGGTACCGACCACCATCGGTTGGAGCATGGCGCTGGTAATGCTTACCGTGCTGTCCTTTGTGGTACCTGCCTAGCGGCAAAACCGGCGAAGCTTTTGCTTCAGCGCCCCTGCGGGGGCGCTTTTTATTTCTTTAGGTGATTTTTTACTACAGGGCTAATCGGCGATTAATTTTAACCGCATATTTTGTTCTATTATTATGAGTAGGCTTAACAGGGCTGCGTCAAAGGAGAGCTTTTTCATGAACGCTAAAAGTAAGTCCCCGGTATTGTTCCCACTCAGTTTAATCCTATTGGTGGGATTTACTGTCTTGGAAATCAACCTTGCCTATGCTACTCCCATCGTCAGGCTTAGAGCCTATCCCAATATTAACCTGT
>DPWB01000413.1:2845-3986 GCA_003527885.1 Candidatus Competibacteraceae bacterium | reverse complement strand
CCAGCTCGTCGGTGCAGCGAAACACCGATTCGTACAGCGCCGCGTCGATATATTGGCCGATGCCGGTCTGTTCCCGGTAGCGCAAGGCCATCAGCACGCCGAGACAGCCGTAGATACCGGTCAGATAATCGCCCAGCGTGGTCGAGCCCGGCGTGACCGGCGTCCCTTTGGGCATCCCGGACAGATAGGCGATGCCGCCGACGGCGTGGGCGATGCGGGCGAAGCCGGGCCGGTCCTTGTAGGGGCCGGTCTGGCCGTAGCCGGTCACCCGCAGCATGATCAAGCCCGGATTGATCTCGTGCAACGTCTCCCACGGCAGGCCCCATTTTTCCAGCGTGCCGGGCCGGAAGTTCTCGCACAGCACATCGGCCTTTTCGATCAGCTTCTTGAACACTTCGACGCCCTCGCGCCGGTGCAGGTCGATGGTGACCGATTTCTTGTTGCGGGCCTCGCTCAGCCACGCCAGGGTGTCCCCGCGCTGGGTCGGCGTGCCGTACTTGCGGCAAATGTCGCCGCCCATCGGATGTTCGACCTTGAGCACGTCGGCGCCGAACTCGCCGAGGATGCCGGCGCAATACGGCGCGGCGATCACCGTGGCCACATCGACGACCCGGATGCCGGACAGCGGCAAGTTTTCCTCTTGATGCAACGTCATGGATCACACTCCTGAAAAACGGTGGCTCGGACCGGCGGCTCAAATGATCTTGCGCTGGCGCAAACGCTTGATCTCATCGGGCGAAATATTGAGCAATTCCCGCATGATCTCGTAGGTGCCATCGCCCAGCGCCGGCCCCAGGTTGGTGACTCGGCCGGGCGTGGCCGACAGCGTGGGCACCACGCCGGGAATCACCACTTTGCCCAAGCCCGGCTCTTCGAGCGTGACCAGGTTGCCGCGCGCCTGAAAATGCTCGTCCTCGAAAATATCGGCGATGCTGTTGAGCTTGCCGACCGGCACTTCACACCGGAGGCAGCGCTCCAGCACCTCATCGCGCGGCAGCGAACCCACCCATTCGGTCACGATCTGGTTGACCTCATTGCGGGCGGCCAAGCGCTTGCGCTGCTGGCCGTAGAGCGCGCTAGAGGCCAGCTCCGGCCGCTCCATCGCCTCGGCCAGCCGCTCGAACATCTTGTCGGTGGTGCA
>DPWB01000413.1:2373-2594 GCA_003527885.1 Candidatus Competibacteraceae bacterium | reverse complement strand
TGTCGGTGGTGCAGGCGATGGCGACCCACTTGTCGTCTTGGGTGCGGAAATGGCCGTGCGGCACCGCCACGAAACTACCCGAACCTTCGCGCTCCCGCACCTTGCCGAACAGGCCGTAGGAGGCGGCGATTTCGTCCAGTTGCCGGAACACCGACTCGTAAATCGCGATATCGATGACCTGGCCGCGCCCGGTCTTTTCGCGGTGGCGCAGCGCCATCATG
>DPWB01000413.1:0-2159 GCA_003527885.1 Candidatus Competibacteraceae bacterium | reverse complement strand
GCCGATGGCGCCGTAGAGGCTGGACATGTAGTCGCCGAGCGGTGCGGTACCCGGCACCACCGGCGTCTCGCCGGGAAATCCGGCCAAATAGGACAGGCCGCCGAAGGCATGGGCGATATGGGCGAAACCCGACCGCCGCCGGTAGGGGCCGGTCTGGCCGTAGCCCGACACCCGCAAAAACACCAGGCGGGGGTTGGCCTCGCTCAACACCTCCCAGCCGAGGCCCCATTCCTCCATCGTTCCCGGCCGGAAGTTTTCGATCAGCACGTCCGATTTCTCGATCAGCTTGAGAAAAAGTTGCACGCCTTCCTGCTGGCGCAGGTCGATGGTGACCGATTTGCGGTTGCGCGCCTCGCTCAACCACGCCAGCGTGGCGTCGTGGCGCTTGGTCGGCGTGCCGAAGCGACGCATCGGATCGCCGGCGATGGGGTGTTCGATTTTCAGGACCTCCGCGCCGAACTCACCCAGCACCGATGCGGCGTGCGGGCCGGCCAGAAACGTTCCCAGATCCAGCACGCGGACGCCGCTCATCGGCAGTTTCGGTTCCTGATCGGCGTCGTGGTGCGGTTTTGCTGCCGGACCTTCGGCGGCGTCAGGCGCTGGAGCGGCGGTTTCGACGGTTTCATCTGACATAGTGACTCCCACGCTGTTTTGTTGCGGACGGATTGTTTTTTGCTTTCGCTCTTTGTTCATGTGGTCGGTGTGGGGGCTGCGCCCTGCTGAGGCAATATCCATGCAGTATAGTAGGTGATCTCATTTTTCAACCAGAGAAAGCGACCGTGATTGTTGAACAGCCCACTTACGGGAACCTGCGCGCCCACGCCATCGCGCTACAAACGCTCCTCATCAAGGAAACTCTTCGCTTTTTAAGGATTTGGATTCAGACCCTGCTGCCGCCGGCGATCACCACCGCCTTGTATTTCATCATCTTCGGCAAACTGATCGGCGGCCAGTTGGGGCCGGTGGGCGGGTTTTCCTACAGCCAGTACATCGCACCGGGACTGATCATGATGGCGGTGATCACCAACGCCTATTCCAACGTGGTATCTTCGTTTTTCAGCTCGAAATTCCAGCGCCACATCGAGGAGCTGCTGGTTTCACCGTTGCCCAACAGCATCATCGTGTTGGGTTTCGTCGGCGGCGGCGTGGCGCGGGGTCTGGCGGTCGGCGCGGTGGTCACGGCCGTTGCGGCGTTCTTCGCCGACTTGCACTGGCAACATCCGCTGGTCACGCTGGCGGTCATGGCCCTGACCGCAACGCTGTTCGCGTTGGGGGGACTGATCAACGGCATTTTCGCCAAGAGCTTCGACGATATTTCCCTGGTTCCCACCTTCGTGCTGACACCGTTGACTTACCTCGGCGGTATTTTCTATTCGATCCAAATGCTGCCGCCGTTCTGGCAGGACGCCTCGCTGCTCAATCCCATCCTGTACATGATCAACGCGTTCCGGTACGGGATTCTGGGCGTGTCGGACATCGACATCGGCCTCGCCTTCGCCATCATCCTGCTGCTCGACACCGCCCTGTTCGCTTACAGCCTGTGGCTGTTGCACCGGGGAACCGGCATCCGCAGCTGAACGCTCCAGAATTTTGCCGGGAGCATCCGCAACCGACCGGCATTGTTGAAAAATTCTTCTATGCTTATTCGAGGCTCGGCATCCGAAGCCAGCCTTTTCACAGGGGCTATTTTTCACCCAGCCCACAATAACTTAAAACCAAAGGAGCAACCCTTTTATGCGCAAACTGTCAGCATCTCTGCTTGCCGCGCTCGCCGCCTGCCTGATTACTCCCGCCGCCATAAGCGCGGAATCGATCATTATCAAATTCAGCCACGTCGTGGCCCCGGATACGCCCAAGGGACGAGCGGCCGATAAATTCAAGGAACTCGCCAACAGTTATACCAACGGCAAAGCCAAGGTCGAAGTTTACCCCAACAGCCAGTTGTACAAGGACAAGGAAGAACTGGAAGCGCTGCAACTCGGCGCGGTGCACATGTTGGCCCCGTCGCTGGCCAAGTTCGGGCCGCTGGGCGCCAAGGAATTTGAAGTCTTCGATTTCCCCTGCATTTTCCCCAATTATACAGGCCTGCATAAAGTAACGCAGGGATCGCTCGGCAAACAACTGCTCGACAAGTTGGATTCCAAAGGGATCGTGGGCTT
>DPWB01000359.1:22112-22352 GCA_003527885.1 Candidatus Competibacteraceae bacterium | reverse complement strand
ATATCGTTGTTTCTTTTTTTTTTAATGATACGGCGACCACCGAGATCTACACTAGATCGCTCGTCGGCAGCGTCAGATGTGTATAAGAGACAGCGCCCTAGATATCCCATGAATAAGAATTTTCGGATAGGCTCTAAGAGAGTATAGCGACCTCCTGGGCCAAGACGGCGGCTGGCGTGCGATACTGCAACTGACTATGTAATCGCTGTTCGTTATTGAACCGCCCCGGCTTTCTCGGAG